>JAAZID010000379.1 GCA_012510295.1 Methanomicrobiales archaeon
AGATAGAGGATGTCACACGTGACCTGGACTTCGCCCTCAAGGATAACGCCCGCTACGGGCAGAAGATGCCGATGATCCTCCTGATGGACAACGGTTCCACGGATGAGGATATCCCATCACTGAAGGTGACCCGGATATACGGCCTCCCGGTGATGGTCGTGGATCACCACCACCCCGACGAGTCGGTCGACGAGTACCTGATCGCCCACGTGAACCCCTACCATGTGGGTGGGGATTACGGTATCACGGCCGGGATGCTCGGGACCGAGATAGCCCGCCTGGTCAACCCGGCGGTTGAGAGCCAGATCCGGCACCTGCCCGCGATCGCGGGGGCCGGGGACCGGAGTGAGGCGCCGGAGCGTGCACACTACCTCGCCCTGGCGGCACCCGAGTACTCAGAGGAGGATTGTCAGGATATCGCTCTGGCGCTTGATTACGAACAGTTCTGGCTCCGGTTCAGTGACGGGAGGGAGATCGTCAAGGATATCCTGAACCTCGGTGGGGATCCCGGGCGCCACGAGCAGTTCGTCAACTTGCTTGTGGAAGAGGCGAACCGCGCGATCGATGAGCAGGTGGAGGTTATCATGCCGCATATCAAGAGTCAGATACTGGCAAACGGCGCTCATCTCTTCATGCTCGATGTGGAGCTCTTCGCCCACCGGTTCACGTTCCCGCCGCCGGGGAAGACGTCGGGCGAGGTGCATGACCGCCTGGTCCGGGAGCACCCGGGAGCGCCGGTCGTCACGCTCGGGTTCGGGCCGGACTTCGTCGTCCTCCGTTCCCGGGGCGTCATGATGAACATACCGAGAATGGTCCGCGAACTCCATACCGAGATCGTCGGCGGTGGGGTGAGCGGCGGCGGCCACCTGGTCGTCGGGAGCATCAAGTTCGTCGAAGGGATGCGCGAGGCGGTCCTCGATAGCCTGATCCGGAAGATCGGTGAAGCACCGATCTGAGTATTACCTCTTTTTGGTATCTGCGGCGAAGATTCCCGCCGGACCGGACCGGGGGCGCGTAGCGCATGAACATCCGGTGCCAGAGCCGGCGGTGCCACTGTGGAGGGAGAGACAATGATCCCACCGCCACGGTCAGAGCAGTCACCGGCGGGGATCGGCCCGGTTCACGGGCGTTTCCGGATCCTCCATCCGCCCCAGGCATCCATTTCTATATGGCAATTAGTATATATTATCTCAAATCTTACAGGACGAAATAGACAAGTATATATACAGTTATGTTCTAAACGCACTTGCTCACGAGGGAATAGACGGATGTCGACAAGAGACCGTATTAAAGAGAGATATAGCGATACCCAGAGGAAGATCCTGCACCACCTCAAATCAGGGTTGAAAGCAGGCAAGTCCTACTTCAAGTCCAAGTATATCGCAAGCGACCTGGGTCTTTCTCCAAAAGAGGTCGGCATCAACCTTGCCATCCTCTCAGAGATCTGTGACGAACTTGATATCATGCGCTGGAGTTACTCGAACAGTACAACCTGGCGTGTCACTCCCCGTGCATCATAATTTTATCCTGCAACGTCTCTATTTTACAGCATGAAGATAGTCGAGTTCGAAGCACCCGTCGAGTTTGTGGCCCACATCAACGCGCACAAGGACTGCCTCATGTCCCAGGACAAGAACCACGAGAACCCGGAGGTACTCTGGTTCAATATCGACGTCCCGAAGGGGCACGGCGTGCAGGCCGGAGACAGGGTCCGGGTCACCGTCGAGAAGATCTGAGTCTTCCCGGCGGTAATACAGAAGAACCACCCCGCCCTGAGGAGCGGGGTCTTCCCACACACTGTTTGTGAGGGGCAGGAGAGCCTGATACCCCGGCGCACCGGGGAAGGTTTTGCGAGGGGCGGAGGTCAACAGCTCCCGCATCTCTTTTGCAGGTGACTGCATCAGGATCGCACAGATTCAGCGGATAGAGCGCAGTGCACCGCGCACAGGGAGGCGGGGCCGGGCTTTTCACCCTGTTTTCCCGTATGCCCGGACTCCCTACCCGATCAGCTTGATGAGTCCATGCCGGGGTTCGAGCACCTCGCCGCCCCGTCTCAGCTGCTCGATGGTATACTCGATCTTATCGCGGGTGAAGCCCTGTTGTATCAGGGTATCGATGACCTCATCGACCTTCGCCTGGCCACCGGATTCCCCGGAGAGGTTCCTGATGGCCTCTTTGACCGACCGGATGATATCGCGCTGCGACTTCGTGACACCGGTCACGAGCTTATCGATATCGAAGCTCCCGCTCTCCGCGTCGTAGGCGACCTGTCGGAGACAGGCATCGACGATCCGGAGGATTCGGTCGGTATCTTCGGTATCGATGGTGTTTGAGAGCCGCATCCTGGCGCTCGCCTCGGCGAGGCGGACCAGCGCCTCGAGCTGCCGGGCGGTCACCGGGACGGGTTTGTTC
>JAAZID010000380.1 GCA_012510295.1 Methanomicrobiales archaeon
GCTCATATCATCCTACTGTCACTCGTTTGACATGCAGGCATGGGTCTACCGGTTCGCAAACATCATCGGCGAGAGGAGCAACCACGGCGTCATCCCGGACTTCATCCATAAACTCCGTGAGAACCCGCAGGAACTCGAGATCCTCGGTGACGGTCGGCAGACAAAATCGTACCTGGAGGTCGGGGAATGTGTCCGTGCAGTGCAATTTGGGATAGACCATGCGCATGACCCGGTAAATACCTTCAACATCGGGTCTGAAGACTGGATCGATGTCGTCACGATCGCCGATATCGTCGCGGAGGAGATGAACCTCTCCGGCGCCCGTTACCGGTTCACCGGCGGTGCGCGCGGCTGGGTCGGCGATGTCCCGAAGATGCAGCTCTCGGTCGAGAGACTCAAGGCTCTCGGCTGGCGATGCGGAACCACTTCCCGGGAGAGCGTGCGCACAGCGACCCGTTCGTTACTCGGGGAGAGGTGATCCGGACTCACACCGGAAGGTTTTCCCAGGACGATCCGGCTTCCCTCATCTCACCGGCGACTAAAACCAGCAAAACCAGATAATAACCAGATTCATCAACGATCTACATGAAATACATCATCATCCTCGGAGACGGTATGGCGGATGAACCGCTTGCCGAACTGGGGGGCAAAACACCCCTCGAGTACGCAGATATACCAAACATGGACAGGATCGCCCGGGAGGGGCGGTGCGGGATGCTCCGGACTGTCCCCGGGGGGTTCGAGCCCGGGAGCGATATAGCAAACCTCTCCATCCTGGGTTACGACCCGCGCACCACGTATACCGGGAGGGGGCCCCTGGAGGCCGCCAGCATGGGAGTCACCCTCCGGGAGGGGGAGTTTGCCTACCGGTGCAACCTGGTCACGATCCGGGATGGCATGATCGAAGACTTCAACGCCGGGCATATATCCAGCACCGAGGGTGCTGAACTCCTCCGCGACCTGGATGCTGCACTCGATGACATCAGGGTCTACCCCGGGGTCGGTTACCGGAACCTGATGGTCGTTCCCCGGGCGCTCGGGGCCGAGACCACACCGCCCCATGATATCGTCGGGCAACCGATCGGGGAGTTCCTCCCGCGCGGCGGGGATGCCGGGCTCCTCCTCGACTGTATGGAGCATGCAGAAGAGATCTTTGCCGACCATCCGGTCAACCGGCGCCGCCTGAAGGAGGGGAATCTCCCCGCTACCGGGATCTGGCCATGGAGCGGCGGAAAAAAGCCGTCGCTTGCCCTCTTCCAGGAAAAGTACGGCCTTTCCGGCGGGATGATCTCCGCAGTCGACCTCCTGCGCGGCATCGCCTGCCTCGCCGGTATGGAGGTGATCGACGTCCCGGGCGCTACCGGATTCCTGGATACCGATTACGAGGCAAAGGCCCGGTACGCAGTCGAAGCCCTTGACCGGCTTGATTTTGTCTATGTTCACGTTGAGGCCCCCGATGAGGCGGGGCACATGGGTAGTGTGGAGGAGAAGGTGCGGGCGATCGAGCGGCTCGATGAGGCTATCGGTATCGTCCTGGAC
>JAAZID010000381.1 GCA_012510295.1 Methanomicrobiales archaeon
TATATATCATGCTCACACCCTCAGACCCTGTCCAAACTACAGGAGAAGATCCAATGGCATGGAGAAGAACACCCTACGGGCTCAGGGCGGAGTTTGACGAACTCTTCGCCGACATGCAGAGACAGTTTGCCGAGACGATGGAGCGCATCTCGGGGAGCGCACAGCAGGTGCCCCGGCTCGGCACCGCTGAGACCACGATCGACATCCGCGAACACGACGCAGACGTCATCGTCGTCGCCGACCTCCCCGGCGTCGAGAGGCAGGACATATCGGCCCGCCTCCTCGACCCGAGGACACTGCGCATATCAGCCCGGCGCGAGGAGGCGCGGGAGACGGAGGAAGCCGGATACCACATGCGGGAGCGGAGGGTCGGCATGATCTCCCGGACGGTCCCCCTCCCCGCAGATGTCACGGACGAGGAGGCGCAGGCCACCTTCAAGAACGGAGTCCTTGAGGTGCGACTGAAGAAGACCGAAGAGGCCGGCGGAAAGGTCATCCCGGTGGGCGAGGAGGCCGGACGGTTGCTCAGGGAGAGGAAAGAAGAGCAATACCGGGAAGAACAGGAAGAGATGGAACCCTCAGGGTACCTCAGCCCGGAGGAAGTGAGGAAAGAGGCGGAGGCGATCGAACTTGAGCCCCGGGGGAGCCCCGAGGAGCAGGCGACGGCTGAGAGACTGCGCCGGCAGAAAGAAGAACTCTACGAGGAGGGAAAGAAAAAGCTCTCCGGGGAGTAGACACGCTTCAGGATCGGGGAGCCCCCTGAATTCAGCCGGGCGAGGGGCACCTCACCCCTACGCCAGATCCCTGATGCTCAGAAATCCCGACTCGATCCGGTCCAGGTAGCGCCGGTTCCATCTCCCCGGGTAGGGCAGGCAGAGGAGACGGTGCTCCTCAAAAAGATCCTCTGGAGGGCTCTCGGTGATCTTCCCGACCCCCGCAAGAGCAGTCGCGTAGGGTTCGATCTCTAAGAACCCTGCAAGCGCCGTATTCCCGAGGAGAACGATACACTCCGGGGCAAGGGCGGCGACCTCCGGGGCGAGAACCTCCCGGGCGCTCACCCGGATGAGGTCGGCCGGTATGGCCGGTCTCCGGTTCTTCCGGAAGATGCACTTCACCGTATCGACCAGGAAGAACCCCGCGTCCGAAAAGAGATCCAGATTCTCCCGACGCGACTTCCCCCTGAGCTCGAGCAGCCGGAAGAGGTTCTCGGCAAGCCCGCCCGAGAGCGGTGCCATCACCCGGTGGTGCCACGTCTCGTAGCGGTCGTTCCAGAAGTAGGGGTAGTCGGGGCGCCTGCAGTCCTGAGGTCTGACGATCTCCTGCCGCCCGGCAGACCAGGGCGGGGACTCAGCGACGAAGAGCACCTTCACACGACCGGGCCGGCGGAACGTGGCGCCGCAGACGACATGCGGCAGGAGGTCGGGCAGGATAACTCCCCGGAGGGCCGGCCGCCCGGCAGCATACCGCTGGTAAACCTCGGTGGCACTCAGTGGTGGAGAAGACCGGGAACTCATCGCTATGAGTCTTCACCAGCCAACCGGATATCTGTTACGGGGGCAGTCGACAGGATACCGATCGAAGTCTCAAAAACCCCCCACAAGATAAAGAGGTCTCAGCACCAAGAAGTGGGTGAATGGAGAAAAATATTACATTCCAGGATTTCAATATCTCACAGAAGACACTACAGGCGATACAGGATATGGGCTTTGAAGAGCCCACACCGATCCAGGTAAGCACAATACCCGCGATACTCGAAGGGCGCGACGTCACCGGTCAGGCCCAGACCGGGACCGGAAAGACAGCAGCGTTCGGCGTTCCGGCGATCGAGCAGGTCGATACCGCGGACCGGGATACCCAGATCCTCGTCCTCTCCCCGACCCGGGAGCTCGCCATCCAGACCGCCGAGGAGTTCGCCCGCCTGGCGAAGCACCACCACGGCCTCAACATCCTCCCGATCTACGGTGGCCAGCCGATAGAGCGACAGTTCCGGGGGCTGCGCCGAGGCGCGCAGGTCATCGTCGGGACGCCTGGGCGGGTGCTCGACCACCTCGACCGCGGGACTCTCACGTTTGCCTCGGTGAAGATGGTCATCCTCGATGAGGCTGACCAGATGCTCGATATGGGCTTTCGGGAGGACATCGAGAAGATCCTCAATGAGACCCCGGACGGTCGGCAGACCGTCCTCTTCTCGGCAACCCTCCCGGGGCCGATCCTTGAGATCTCAAAGCGGTTCCAGAAGAACCCCGAGGTCATATCAGTCGCGCGCAAGGAGGTGACCGTCCCGCAGATCGAACAGCTCTACCTTGAGGTGCGGAGCAGGAACAAGCTCGAGATCCTCTGCCGGCTCCTCGATATGTACGACCCGGAACTCTCGCTCATCTTCTCAAACACCAAACAGGGCGTCGACGAGCTGACGGGCCACCTCCAGACCCGGGGATACTTCGCCGAAGGCCTCCACGGCGACATGAAACAGTCCCAGCGGGACCGGGTGATGGCGAAGTTCCGTGCAGGAACCATCGATATCCTCGTCGCCACCGACGTCGCCGCCCGGGGTATAGACGTCCTCGACGTCGACCTGGTCATCAACTACGACGTGCCGCAGGACATCGAGTACTACATCCACCGCATCGGCCGGACGGCGCGCGCCGGGCGCACCGGGCGGGCCATCACCTTCGTGGGTCCGAGGGAATACTACAAACTCAGGACGATCCAGAACTACACAAAGATCAGGATCGGCCGTATACCGCTCCCGACGCCGGGAGATGTCGAGGAGAGCCGGACCCGGAAGCTCATCGACCGGGTGCAGCAGATCATCGATGAAGGGAGCCTTGAGCGCTACATGACACTCGCTGAGAAGATCGTATCGGAAGACTACACGTCGCTTGAGGTTGCCGCCGCCCTCCTGAAACTGGAGCTCGGTACAGGCACCCAGGGCTTCCCGCAGGAGGAGAGACCCGCCGGGGGACCGGTGCGCCTCACGATCCCGCTCGGGAGGAAAGACCAGATCCGGCCGAAGGATATCGTCGGGGCGCTTGCAGGCGAGACCGGCATTCCCGGCAGATCCATCGGTGCGATCGATATCTACGAGACCTACTCCACCGTCGAGGTGCCCCCGGACGCCGTCGACCAGGTCATAGAGCGGATGCGCGGAAAGACCATCGCAGGGGTCAGGCTGCCGGGCCCGATCGAGAGAGAGTGACAGCGTCCCGGCCGACCCCGGATCACGTTTTTTCCCAAAAAGCGTGGCCGCTCCCACCACCCCACTCCAGGGGGTACCCCTCGATCGCCGGGAGGGGTGAGGGGTTCCCCTCCGGCGGGCAGCACCGGGATTGTGGATAAGATACAATTATATACCCGTATGCGTATTCTACCCCATCAGGGGGTGGTTGTGTCGACTGATGTGGCTGTAACACGTTGAGTCTTTCGGAGTCTCATCACCAAAAAAATATCTGCCCTATGACCTGCACTCAGAAATAGAATACCGGTGCTCTCTCCTGCGAGAGAGTGTCCGCCCTGCTCAGTCGCTCATCCTGTACCAGGGAGGAAGTAATCATCTCCGCTGTGTGTACTGGAGGAGGGGGCCTGTGCACAGGCTCCCTCCTCCGGAAATGATTTTGAGGATCGCCGATCCCGCTCATCATGCGTTCTGGATAGGAAGCTCTTCGTTGAGCATATCCAGGTAATCGGAGAGGAGACGGGTGATCAGGAAGTGCTGCCTGACATGCTCCTTGCCGGCCCGCCCGAGCCGCTCCCCGAGTTCCGGGTTCTCAAGGATCTGCCTGACCCGCCGGGCAAATCCTTCTGTATCGGTCGGGTCGAGGAGGAACCCGGTCACCCCATCCTCGATCTGGAGCGGTATTCCCCCGACGCGTGACGCGATGACCGGCCGGCCCTTCCAGAGACCTTCAGTGACGGTCAGGCCGAACCCCTCGCGGAGCGATTTCTGGATGATGACGGCCGAGGCCCGCTGCAGGGCGTTGACCAGCAGGTGGTCTTCGGCGGTTATCAGTATGACATCGCCGGCGTCGATGAGAGGACGCACCGCATCCTCGACCTGCCGGTAGATCGCCCAGCCTTCCGGGTCGTCGGGGGCCATGCTCCCACAGAGGACCAGCCGGCAGTCGACGTGCTTCCTCACCTCGCAGAAGACGTCGACAACGCCCTGGGGGTCTTTCCACTTGTCGAACCGTGAGATCTGGGTGACCAGCGGTTTGTCGGTCGGCACCCCGTACTTCGCGAGGAGACCTGCGATCTCAGACCCGGAGAGATCGCGGTTCTTCTCCGAGAGCGGGTCGATCGCCGGCCGGCATATCCACTGCTCCATCGTCATCCCGCGCCGCCGGTAGTTCTCGTGCGAGATCACCATCCGGTCGTAATCCAGAATAAAATCCTTCAGGAACTCCCAGAGCGCCGGGTTTGGGTTCGAGAGATCGACGTGGCACCGCCAGACCCAGGGCTGGGATTTCCGGTAGAATCGGATCAGGGGCAGTGGTTGCGGGTCGTGGATGACCACCAGGTCGTGGTCGATCATCATCTGACCCGAGAAGGTCTCGTTTGTCCGGATGTAGAGATCCTTCTCCTCGCCCGAGAACGCAACCGCCTGTCCCTGGAGCGCGTTATGAAAGTTCTTGGTGATGGCGAAGAATTTGTCGTCGCCATGCAGGATATTCCAGCAGGTATCGATACCGATGCTATTCATGAGCGGCACGAGCGAGACGATCATCTCCGCTACACCCCCGCTCTGGTAGGTCGAGTTCACGTGGAGGACACGTTTCCCCCGGAGACTTGCCGCCCTGCGGTAGAGCCCGGATATGACATCGTCGCCGACGATGGGCCGGTGGTCCTCAAGCGTCCGGCCGTTGTCGCAGATACAGGTAATTCCATCCATATACGCCATTTGCAGTTCACCCCTCAAAAAGTCCAGGACTTATTTGACATAGAGTATTTATGCAGATAGATTTATAAATATATCCATATAACTATAATGGATATACCCGGCCCCTGCACCGATCTGAGCATTATTTTCAGGATTTTATGGATAAAACCCGCATAATAACGATATAAAAAATACACAATAAATTAATAAGAGAGCCTATCCGGGCCATCTGCGGGGCCCGGTGCGGAGACGCGCAAGGGTTCCTATGGCAAAAAGCTCCATCATGGATCTCTCTCTCCCTCCGCGATAGCGTGAAACCCGGCCCTCCCTGACCCGACCATCACGCATAAATATCATCCACGATCACCACCCCCCGGTGATGCAGACAATGGTACAGGCAAAAGAAGGCGACACCGTCCGGGTGCACTATACCGGAAAACTCGAAGATGGTACAGTCTTTGACGCTTCCAGTGAAGAATCCCCCCTGGAATTCACCATCGGCGAAGGGGAGATCATCCCGGGGTTTGAGCAGGCCGTGATCGGCATGGAACCGGGAGAGGCAAGGACCGCAAGGATACCACCTGAGGAGGCCTACGGTTCCCATCGTGATGACATGATGCTCACAGTAGACCGGGGCGAGGTTCCGGAAGAGATCAACCCGGAACCGGGCCAGCAGCTCCAGATCCAGATGCCGGGCGAGAGGACGGCCATCGTCACCGTCAGCGATATATCAGAGTCGACCGTGACGCTGGACGCCAACCACCCGCTGGCTGGAGAGCCCCTGACGTTTGATATCCAGCTCGTGGATATCATCCAGCAGGCAGCCCCCGCTCACCCGCGCTAAGAGCGTAAAAACCCCTGTAAATCGTTCAGCGAACGGGTGTTTGCGATATCGTCCGCCGAAAGCCAGCCCCGGCGGGCGGTCGCAACACCGAACTCCATGAAACGGAGGTTCTTTCGGCTGTGCGCATCTGATCCGAGGGAGAACCGGACACCGGCCTCCCGGGCCTGGCGAGAGGTGACGTCGGAGAGGTCAAGCCTTCCCGGGAACGCGTTTATCTCCATGAGGACGCCGAGGGAGGCCGAGACCTCAAAGACCCGAGGAAGGTCGATCTGGTAAGGTTCCCGCGAGAGGAGAACCCGGCCCGTCGGGTGGCCGATGATATCCACATGATCGTTATGCATCGCTGTGATGACCCGCTCGGTCATCTCCTCCCGGGGCTGCTTGAAGCCTGAGTGAACGCTTGCCACCACCACGTCGAGGTCGGCGAGGACGCTATCGGGGAGGTCTATCCTGCCGCCCATATCGATGTTGCACTCGGTCCCGGAGAGGAGGGTAAACCCGTCACCGGCCGCCCGGTTGATCCGTTCGATCTCGCGTATCTGGTCGGCGAGGCGTTCCGGGGAGAGACCGCGAGCGATATGGAGGCTCTCTGCATGGTCGCATATGGCGATATACTCGTATTGAAGCGCCCGCGCCGCCTCCGCCATCTCCTCGATCGAGTGGGCGCCCTCGCTCCAGTGGGTATGGACATGGAGGTCGCCGCGGATTGATCCGTAA
>JAAZID010000382.1 GCA_012510295.1 Methanomicrobiales archaeon
CTCCCGGAGCGCGCGTTCGGCCTTCTTCTGCTCCGTAATATCCTGACCGGTGACAGCCAGTCTCCCGGGCTGAGGGCGGTAGATGTGCAGTTCATACCACCGCCCGCTCCCCGGTTCCTGTAGCCGTCGCTGTACCGGAACACCTGTCTCTGCTACCTCTCCATAGATTGTGCTGGCACTCTCGCGGATCGCCGGGAAGATATCAAAGAGCCTCCAGCCGATCAGTTCTTCCTGGCTGTAACCGAATATATCCGCTGCTTTCTCGTTCAGTTCGAGGATTTTATAGTCGACAGGGTTCCCATCGCTGTCACGAGCAACCTCGTAGAGGGTGTAACTCTCATGCATCTGTTCAAAGAGAAGACGGTACTTCTCCTCGCTCCTCCGGAGTCCCTCGTCCGCCCATACCCGCTCAATAGTCCGGCTGAGCCTCTCGGCGACGGTATCTATCAGGGAACGCTCTTCGGTGAGGAACGGTCCTTCATCCTCTCCGGGGTGTTCATGGCGGTAGCAGACCTCCACCTTCCCGATGATCCAGCCATGGAAGGAGATCGGGCTTTCCTGTCGCCAGGGTGTCTCGCAGAACCCGGACGAGAGATATTCCCTGTCTTCGAGGGTGATCCGGGCGACAGCATCCTCGGGGTGGAACCAGCCGCCAGGGAGGATGGTGGCGATCTCTCGAAGGATCTCGTCTACTGATACTCCGTACCGCTCGACGATATCGGTCATGACGTAGAGGATCGTGAGTTCTCGCACACGGTTGTCGAGGTCGCGCTGCTTTATCCGGAGTCTCTTCTCCGCCTGCTGACGATATGTTGTATCGTTTATGATAGCGACGATCTGATCTTTCTCTGGTTGGTATGCCTTGAGTTCGTAGCAGAGATCGAGATCCGGGATAGAGATCTCGCGGTGTACCGGCATTCCGGTCTGCGCTACTCCAACAAAGAGGTCGAATACAGCAGGAGCGATCGAGGGGAGAGCCGTTACAAAGTCTCTCCCGATTATATCATCCCTCTGGCACCCGAGAACCTCTTCGGCCTTATGGTTGACCTCGATTATCCGAAACCCGGCAGGATCTCCGGAATTCCCACGGATGACTTCGAGCAGAAGCCCGGCGTCGAACATCTGGTCGAAGAGAAGGTGGTACTGCCGATCGGAGGATATCGTCACTTAATCTGCCTCTGCCTGCCCGACAGCGGCCCCGGGCAATCGTGATGGCCGCGATATCGAGATCGCACTCCTGTTGCCGGATGAGATCATCAGTCTCCATAACGAGGTGTCCGGCGCCCCGTTGCTCATCAGACGTCGCACAGCAAGGTCGGTGTACGAGTCTGAGAGGTAAAGCTCCCTGCCGCCAGGTCCACAGATCCGGAAGCTACACGGAACCGTAGCATCGACAGGTTTTGCGGCTGTTCCTGATACGGCGGCAAGAGGCGTTGTGCTGAATTCTGCTGGAGGCATTGAGTCTTCTGATCCTGCCGGGAAGGGAGGGGGAGACGGGGGTGGTAGAAAACCTGCTATCCCGCATCTCCAACCGACATTGTAGTAATCTCTGTGGATTGATTCCGTCAATTGGTCAGTGCAATTGCATGATAAATGCTTCTACGTGGGGGTAAGGTACTCTTACTCGAATTTCAGGTTTTCGGTTGAATTCTGCCGGAAGTGGATCAGGGAGTTATCCCGGATAGACACTACTCTTAAGTTACATAGAGCCAAAAGGCGGCGTATATCTATGACGGAAACCTACAGCCGATCCGCATATCTGGAGACCGACCATGCCCGTGCATGAAGAGTGCCCCCATTGCCGGGTCGGGGTCTGCGAGATCCACCAACCTGTTGCCAGTCGCCGGGAGATCGCAATCTTTGTGATCGCAGGCACCCTCTTCCTTGCAGGGATATATGTCGAGTACTTCACCCCCTACCCCTTCGCCGGGACTATCCTCCTCCTCGCCACCGCGATCATAGCAGGCCACGATGTCCTGAAGGACGGGCTTCTCGCGCTCATCCGGTTCAGGTTCAACATCGCCGTGCTCATAACGATCGCGGCGGTTGGCGCGTTCCTGACCGCAAACCCGGCCGAGGGTGCGGCCGTGCTCTACCTCTTTGCCATCGCTGAGTTCCTTGAGGAATATGCAGCCGGCCGGGCTCACCGTTCGATAGCGTCGCTCCTCGATATCGCACCGCAGACGGCCAGGGTCAGGCGGGACGATAGGGAAGTCGTCGTCCCTGTCGGTGAGGTCACCGTAGGCGAGACCGTGGTCGTACGGCCGGGCGATGCAATCCCGCTGGATGGGATCGTCGCGCTCGGTGAATCATCGGTCGACCAGGCCCCGATCACCGGAGAGAGTATCCCGATGGCGAAGGTCGCCGGTGACGAAGTCTACGCCGGGACCAGGAACCTGGACGGCTACCTGGAGGTCAGGGTGACGAAACCTGAGGAGGCGAGCACGATCGCCCGGGTCGTGGCCCTGGTCGCTGAGGCCCAGGCTCACACCTCACGCACCGAGGCCTTCATCGAGCGGTTCGCCCGCTACTATACCCCGGCAGTCATCCTCGTCGCTATCCTCCTCGCCGTCATCCCGCCTCTCGCTTTCGGGGTTCCCTTCCTTGAGGCCTTCTACCGGGCGCTGATACTGCTCGTCATATCCTGCCCCTGTGCGCTCGCGATATCGACACCGGTCTCGATGGTCTCGGGGATAACGACCGCGGCGCATAACGGTGTGCTCATCAAGGGCCGGGATGCCCTTGAGGCCGTCGGGCTCGCCCGGGTGATCGTCTTTGACAAGACCGGAACCCTCACGACCGGGAGGCTTGAAGTCGATGAGATCGTCGCTTTCGGGGTGCCGGATATCGAGGTGCTCGCGGTTGCAGCGTCGCTTGAGGCACGCTCCGGCCACCCGATCGCAGAAGCGGTCATGCGACGGGCCGGGGAGGAGGCGATCTCCCTCCGCGATGTAGAGGAGTTCGTATCGATCACCGGCAGGGGTGTCCGGGGTAAGATCGGCGGCGCGACCTATCTCCTCGGAAACGAATCGCTCTTTCTGGATATCGGCGGCGCGTGGCGGGCAGAGTACGATCGCCTGGAGAGCGAGGGAAAGACCGTTATCCTCGCCGGCACCGACTCAGCGGTCATCGGGCTCCTTGCACTCTCCGATGCCCTCAGGGGGGGTGTCAGAGAGACGGTTGCCGATCTTGCGGCGCGGGGGATCAGGACGGTGATGCTCACCGGGGATAACGAGCGTGTCGGGGAAGCGGTGGCGCGCCAGATCGGTATTGACGAGTGCCACGCCGGTCTCCTCCCCGAGGATAAGGTAACGATGATCGAGCGGCTGATGGAGCGCTACGGCCTGGTGGTGATGGTCGGTGATGGTGTGAACGATGCCCCGGCGCTGGCCCGGGCGAACGTCGGGGTCGCGATGGGGGCCATCGGGTCGGATATCGCGATCGAGGCGGCCGATATCGTCGTGATGGAGGACGATATCTCCCGTATTGCCTACCTCGCCGCACTCTCGGAGAAGACTATCTCGGTCGTGCGGCAGAACGTTGCCACCGCGGTCGTGGTGAAACTCGGCATCGCCGCCCTCGCCGTCGTGGGTCTCGTAACCCTCTGGATGGCTGTGGCGTTCGGGGATATGGGGCTTTCGCTTGCGGTCATTGCAAACGCGCTCAGGATAGGCCGACCAGGGGGTTAATGAGCGCGTCCTCCTCTGATATCGTGGATCGCCTGCTGTAGAACCTCCGGGATCTCCGCATCCATCTCGACAAAGCAGCCTGTATCGGTGAAATAGAGGTACACCCGGACCGGCTCGCCCAGGATCTCCTCTGCGGCCCGGCGGTAGACTGCCATCTGGATTGCGTGTTCCTGGACCTTTGCCGCGAGACTCGCCTCATCCACCCGGCCGGTCTTGTAGTCGATGAGGAGCCAGGTGCC
>JAAZID010000383.1 GCA_012510295.1 Methanomicrobiales archaeon
ATCAACGCAGCGAAGAATATCGCTGCCAGGGCCGCCGTCAACCGGCCTATTGTGGTCCGCTCCCCCGACATCGGGGGAGAGGTGGAATCGCAAGCCTGTAAAGAGCGTGATACCACTCACGGTATCATGCCCCCGACGAGAGGAGGGGGTAGTTGACGTGTCACCAGGTCAACGGGGGCACCGAGACGCATCGAGAGATACTCTTCGAGCTCAAGGAAGGTGAAGAACCCGACCGGCCGGGAGAACTCAACGAGGATGTCGATGTCACTTGATTCGGTCTGCTCACCGCGAGCGACTGATCCAAATATGCCGATCCGGCTGACCGAGAACCGTGTGGCGATATCATCCTTGAGGTCTCGCAGGGTTGCAAAGATCTCTTCCCGGGATTGCATGGATAGTGATATCTCATGAAGGTATTCATAATTACTTCGCCTCACGACTGCGGGGCGATCCAGTGCGATACCGCTGGTGGGTGAAGACGATCCGGTTTTCTGGATCCTACAGGGCGCCGAATAGGGAGGGGATGTTACTGCTCCCAGAGAATTCCTGGAGCGCATTCGCAGATTACCTGCGCACGCCTGAATCCGCCAGGTCCGATCTCCTCTTCAAGACCGCGATAGAGCAATATATTCGCGCAACGGTGCTAGAATTGCATATCGGAAAATATATTGTGTATGCAGATTATTATATAACATATAACTTAATCCCCGGCTATCACGCCAGGGATGCGAGAGGAGCGTATTCGGGTCGAATTGTGGCTGAAATGTCAACAACACAACCTTTATTGAATTGATTGACCGTATTTTCCAATAGTTGAGATAGAATGCTGGACGAGATCCTACACATCCTGGTGGCAGCAATCATCGCCTGGATACTCTTCGTAACTGTTGATATCTTCTTCAAGCTGCCTGAAGCAGGAGGGGTCAGTGGCGCGTCGGCCATCGCGCGGGATATCGAGGTCGGCGGCGGCGCGCTTGCCGGCGGCACCATGATGGGAAACATTGTTTGCTCTCCTGATGCCTCGGCCGGAACGCTCCTTGCCGCGTGTGGCGTCTACGTCGCCGGCATCCCCGGGGGGCTCGCCGCGGCCCTGATGGTCTTTATCGGTAACCGCATCTGTCACGACCCCGGTTACGCGGGGACCACCGGGGCGGTTCTCGCCACGTTCATCATCTACGGCTTCACCCAGATCGGCTTCGCCGCCACCGATTTCATCGCAGGCATGGTGATCGCCATCCTCACCATCCAGGGACTATCGCATGCCCACGCAAGCAGGCTCCTCGCACGCCTCTGGAGGATCCGGCAGTGATAGCGCTCTATCTCGTAGCCGTGATCGCAGTCTTTGCCGTCATCAGGGCCACCATCGAGAAGAACACCGGCCGGAAACTCCCTTACGTGAACGTCATGAACTTCGCCATCGCCGGCGCGCTCGTCATGCTGCTCGATCACCCGCTCTCCCTTGTTGCAGCAGCCGCCTACTTCGTCGGTTCCACGCTCGAAGCAAACGCGATCGCAAGCACCTATGCAGGGGGTGTCCGGCGTGAATGAGATCCTCGCCATACTCTTTGCAGCAATAGCGATCATCGGCGCGGTGAGCGCTCACATCCAGCACGACCGCTTCAACAAGATCATCGCGGTCGGGATCATCTTCGGTGGCATCATACCGTTCATCGTGGACCGCGGCTACCTGGATATCGCCATCCTCGTCAGCCTGATCATCCCCATCACGACGATCATCATCCTGCAGGTATGCAGGAAGGAGAAGCGCGATGACGCCTGAACTCATCCTCGGCTGCATCATCCTCATCATCGGCGTGATAGCCGCCGGGTTCCCCCGCCCGAGAACCTACCTCTCCCGGCTGATATGCCTTGAGATACCGGGTCTCGGGCTCCTGCTCATCATGCTCGCTTACGACGAGATGCTCGCCCTGGTGACGTTCATCGGTGTCACGGCGATATCGACCTTTGTCCTCGTGCGGGTCATCGAACGGAGGGGGCCGGAATGAAGGCGAACCAGTCGATCATCTCCCGGATCTCGGCGGCGGTATCCCGGGTCGAGAACCTCACCGCGCTCTACGCCCTCTTCTTCGTAGTCGTTGCTGTACTCGGTCTCGTCACCCTGCCGTCCATCACCTACTACGACGACCAGCTCTACCCGAAGACCATCATCCCTGAGAGCTCTTTAAACCCCTACGACCGGGGCGGCGTGCCGTTTGAGACCACGCCGGTGAAGGCGCAGTACCCTGAAAATTCACCCTACGTCGGCTACGTCACGACCTACCTGACACCGCTCAGCCAGTGGCTCGCGGACCATACCCACCACTTCGGGACGACGATCGTTGCACACCCGGGCGGCATCATCGACGAGATCCTCTACAACACCCGGGGTCTCGATACGGTCGTCGAGACGAGCATCCTCTTTGTAGCGTTTGGAATCGCAAGCTACCTCTTCCGGAGGGATGACTAGATGGCCATACCTCCCTACACCCTCGGCCTCCTGGTCGCTGTTGCCGGCCTTATCATCGGGTTTATGGCCATCGTCCGTGAACGCGACGACCTCCACCGGATCCTCCTCACCGACCTCGCCGAGGTCCTCGCCCTTGTCCTGATCGCGCTTGTCGCAACCGACCTTGCCGAGGCGCTCATCCTCCCCGGCCTCGTCGTCGGGATATCCGAACTCATGGCGGTCTCCGAGGTCTACATAGCAAAAGAGGGGCTCCGGAAACCTCCTGCAAAACCCGCGTTCCGTATCGAGATAATGGACAGCGCACCCGGCATCCTTGCCCTTATCCTCGTCGCATACGGGATCGTCCTCTCCGGGTTCACCGGCGGTGTGGTCGCCGCGGTCGGTGCGGTCTTCTACTTCATGTGCCGGGACCACGCCGAACGGTTTGAGCTGATCGAGACCGTGAGCGGCTATGCATGGGCGATCTGGATAGGAGCGTTCTTCATATTCATGTTCCTCCCCGGGTACTGGCTCTTCGGGGTCATGATGGCGGGAGGCGCAATCCTCCTCAAAGTGATGGCGAAGATGTCCCTCGTTGGGACCATGCGAGGTGGCTCCAATGTTTAATCTACCCACAGAAAACATCGGCGGGCAGGAACTCTTTGTGCTGGAGTTCGGCGACATCGTCAACTACTTCAGTCCCTACACCGCAGCGCTCTTCGCCTTCGCCCTCATCTTCACAGCCCTTGCCATCGTGAGCCGGCCCGAGCGGCAGGTGGACATAGCATTTGGTGGTGACGCCTACTACGCAAAGGAAGTCGATGTCGACCTGCTACGATTCCAGCGCTTCATGGCGATCGCCTGCGGTCTTGCCACGCTCGGGGCGATGGTGAGCGGGGACGTCTTTAACTTCACGCTCTTTGCATCACTCGTGGGGATCACGAACATCGGCATCGTCGCGGCATATAAGAACAAACACGTCTTAAACGCCGCGTTCCAGTACGGCATCGTCGCGATGCTCGCCACCGTCCCGCTCTTT
Organism: Methanomicrobiales archaeon; assembly: GCA_012510295.1. Classification (GTDB taxonomy): domain Archaea; phylum Halobacteriota; class Methanomicrobia; order Methanomicrobiales; family Methanoculleaceae; genus Methanoculleus. Next base: position 3,486 of record JAAZID010000383.1, read on the forward strand.
GGAGGAGCAGCGATCATCCTCGCCAGCACCGGGACGCTGAGTATGTGGGAGCTCTTCGCCGATGGGGTAGTGGTCCCGATCATCGCAAAGGCGTTCCTGGTCATCGGTGTCATGGGGGAGGGCATGGCGCCGTTTTACGTGGCTAAAGCTGAGATTACGAGAGCGCAGGGAGCTCCGTTCATCCTGATGGTTCATGTCAGTTCGCTCCTCCTCTTCCTGCGCGTGATAGAGATTGTCATATCGATGTGATGGGGTATGAATAAACAGACAGCACTGATCATCGGACTAATGGCGGGTGGCATATCCGTCGCCGCCTGGCTTCTTGCGGCGGGTGGCTACCTCCTGGTCTGGATAGCAGAACTTCTTACAATCATTACGTTCCCCGTCTTTGTCATATTCATTGCACTGTGGTGGAATGCAAAATCCGGAGATGAGGACATCCCGTTCATAGGATACTGATATGATCCCGTACCTGCTCTTTGCAACCTTCATCGGCCTGCTCTTCCACGGCATCCACAGGAAAGTCATAGCCCGAATCCAGGGACGGCCCGGGCCGCCGATCTGGCAGGAGATCCTCCACACACTGAAGTTCTCCTTCAAAGAGACCTGGATACCGAAGACCGCCAGCCAGACCCTCTTTGTTGCAGTCGTTTTTGTAGCGATAGGCATCTGGAGCGGAGCCCTCTATGTCCTCCTCTCCGGGGGCAGTCTCCTTCTCCTCTTCGGGGTCTACCTCCTCCATAAGATCGTGGAACATGGGATGGGGCTCTCATCAGGCTCCCCGTACGGAAAGTTCGGGGCTATCCGTTCGGTTATATCGGCAGCGTCGGAGCTACCGCTCTTCGTCACCGTTATTGCGATCTACCTCTTCACCCGCTCACTCTCGATCGCGGACATTGTGGCCTACCAGGAGATGTACGGACCGCTCCTCATAGTAGCCTTCCCGGCGGCCGTGGCGATGTACCTCATCATCCTCTCGAAGATGCACTACGGCCCGTTCTCGATCATCGAGGCGAAAGAGATCGTGAGCGGGAACATGACCGAGCATTTCGGGGTCTGGCGCGCCGGGCTTGAGGTAGGGTATGCCCTCAAGACCTACGTCCTCCTCTACGCGTTCGTCCTCCTCTTCATCGGCCAGTTGCCGCTAGCCCTGATGTTACTCGTGATGCTTCTCGTCCTCATATCGCTCTCGTTTGTCTGCGCGATCACCCCCATGCTCTCGCCATACGACACCGTGACGGTGCAGAGCCTGGTGACCGGCGCCCTTGTCATCTACATCGTCATTCTGGTGGTGGTTATGGGATGAATCTACTACGTCTTCTGCTTACGGCAGGATCAGCCTTCTACGCGGTGTTATTCCTCGTTCAGGTCGTCCAGAACGGGAGCGTGATCTACCAGGCCCTGGCAGGTATCATCCTGCTCGGCATTGTCACGGCCCTCACCTGGATGCGCGACGAGCTCACCCTGAAACGCTGTGAGATGGGGGTGCTCTGG
>JAAZID010000384.1 GCA_012510295.1 Methanomicrobiales archaeon
AGAACGTGTAGATCTCCGCCCCGATCCCGAACAGGGTGATAAGGGCACCCGGGATCCCGAAGGAGAGGAGGGGCCGCTTATAGCCGATCAGCCCGACGATCCGGGCGAGCACCCCGAAGCCGTGGGAGACCGGGTTCTTCTTGTGCTTGTGAGGAACGTCGTAGGTGACCGAGATCGGGACCTCGGCCATCTTCAGGCCGAGGGGCACGAAGTGGGCGATCATATCCGACTCGATGTTGTAGCCCTCAGAGGAGAAGTTCAGGTTCTCCATGGCCCGGCGGGAGAGTGCCCGGAAGCCCGACTGGGAGTCGGTCGTCGCAAAGCTGCCGCCGTCCACCGAGAGGTTCGTGAACCCGTTGAGCACCGTCTGGCCTGCCCGGCGGTAGGCGGGGATCTTCGCCTTCACGTCCAGGAACCGGGAGCCGATGACCAGGTCGGCAACGCCCGCAAGGACCGGGGCCGCCACGGCCGGGATCTCGTCGGGGTTGTGCTGGCCGTCGCCGTCAAGCGTCACGACAGCCTCATAACCGAGATTGCGGGCCCGGGCAAACCCGGCCATCATCGCCTTCGCCTTCCCCCCATTCTCCTCAAACCGGATGACGTCGGCGCCGGCGAGCCGGGCGATCTCGGCGGTACGGTCCAGTGAGCCGTCGTCGACGACGATGACCCGGTCGGCGTGCTGTTGCGCCTGGAGAATAACACTCCCGATCACCAGGCCCTCGTTGTAGGCCGGGATGACTACGGCAAGCGCCTGCACCTCCCCCCGCCGCGCCTGCGTGAGCTCATCGACGAAGAGAGTTGCGTCTTCCCCGCCATCAGCGGCCGGCCCGGGCGCGGGAGGAGCACGGGCGCTCATACACCCTCCGCGAGGAGGCCGGCCGGGCAGGAGAAGATCAGGATGCTCGATGAGCCTGTCATGGATATCTTCCGGTAATGAGGAGTGCCGGCGCCGCTCTGCGGTCGCCGCATTTACTAAGTATTAACACCCGATTGAGTTAAAAACTTGCCGGGAAATATCAGGGAAAAGAGGGAGCGATACAGGAAAAACCGATGTCTTTCCAGAACGGAGAGAACCGATCCACCCCGGGGGCCGGGGGTGTGGATATCCGGCGGGTGATGATATTAAAATGTTATGAAAGCAGACCTCCATTAAAACAAGGTATATTGCGATAATCGTGGTACTGCCGGCATATATCCGTGAAAAGCCTCATAAAAAGACTAGAAAAAATCTGAACACACAGAACACCCCGGCTCGCCGCCCGGGGCGATATATCGTTTCCCTGGAGAAAGGGACGCCGTAAAAGGGTTTTCACCCCCCGAAAACACCGATAAAGCCTCTTTTCGACATAGCGCGCCATTTAAAGGCCGGAGAGGAGAAACCAGATGATTTCACGCAAAATCAAGTCCGCCCGGCCGGCCGTGAGCACAGAGTTCCCCCCGCACCCGGGCCCGGCGCCCCATAACCTGGAGGTGAGCACGCAGTCCCCTCCAGGGAGCGACCCCGGCAGAGACGCACACGGTAAGACCGCCCACGCCGGCTACCGGAGACGGCATTATCCCCTGGCTGTGACCCTGCCTCATGTTCTGGTTCCGCTTTGTGTATCCCCGGAGGGCAGAGCGGGAAGATGCTCGCTACCATCTGGGAGGTATGCTTGAGCAGCTCATCTGCGACATCGCTTCCCGGCGGATCCTGTCTCTTCGTATTCGCGGGTTGGGGCGGTGGTGGCAGAAGGAGGTGGAGATCAGGGGCCTGGATGAGGTCTCCGGCGATGCTCCCTTCTGTGAGTGCAGGTGGTCTCACCGCCGGGCCCGGGGTACCCTTGCGGCCCGCAAGGAGAAGGCCCGGCGAGATGCAAACAGGATTGAACGCGTCGCCCTGACGGCAAAGGGCAAAGAAGACCTGAGGGAGGACGGGTATCTGGTCGCTGACGTAGAGGATATCGGCCGGCCCTCGCAGCCCGGCAGGTGAGGATGCTGTTCACCTGCATCCTGCGCGATCGGTCAACCCCGGGGGCAAAGGGCGGTCTTTCACAGAGGGTGAGCCGGCGATGCCTCCTCCCGCGCGCAGAAGATCACCCCGGGATCCGGTTCCGGAGCACCTCCCGGTATCGGTTTGCGACCGGAGATCATCCCGGAGTACCATGGAGACCCCGTCCGGCCGGCAGGAGAGGTGGACCAGGAGATCCCGAAAGCCCGCAGGGTCCGGGAGCCGGGTTGCAAGGTCTTCCGGGATCAGTCCTTCATCAGAGAGGATGGCAAAACTCTCCCGGCAGGTCTCGGGCCGCCGGGAGCTTGAGGCCGCGATCAGGTGATTTGCGATATCGACGCCTGGATGCTGACGAGGAGTGCCATGCAGGCACCATATGCCGCTTATCCCGGTCGGTCCTGAGGACGTCATGATGGAGGCCGGTAGCGCTCCCGATCACTGACGGCTGCATCCAGTTCCCTGAGGTGAGCAGGGATCCCGCCGTCCCGGACCATTCTCATCCCTTCGTGAGCAAAACCCGGTCGAACCAGTCGAGTGTCTCCGCGTAGTCGAGGTACAGGGAGAGCACGCCGGCCTCGTACCGGATCTTTGCATCGTCGTCGCGTGCGTCCTGATGACCTCATACTGGAGGGAGATCGGGATGGTGGTGAGAA
>JAAZID010000385.1 GCA_012510295.1 Methanomicrobiales archaeon
CGTCAGCGCAGCAAAGCGCGCATATAACCTGATCGGAGGTGCCGCGTAATGGCGCTCGGAGTCGGTTGTGCCGCACCGCCGGGGAAGGCGCGCGATAATAAGACGGGATCGTGGCGGGTCTTCAGGCCGGTCTTTGACCCTGAGACATGCAACCGGTGTGGCATGTGCGCCCTGGTGTGCCCCGAGGGTTGCGTCCACGAGACCGAGGAAGGGATGTTTGAGCCCGACCTCGATTACTGCAAGGGATGCGGTCTCTGCGAAGAGGTCTGTCCGAAGAAGTCGATCCGGATGGAGAAGGAGGAGAAATAATGATGGAGATAATGGAAGGGTCACACGCGGTGGCCGAGATCGTGAAACGTTGCCGCCCGCAGGTGGTCTCTGCCTACCCGATCACGCCGCAGACGCACATCGTCGAGGACCTCGCCCAGATGGTGGCGAACTGCGAGCTCGATGCCGAGTACATAACGGTCGAGAGCGAGTTTTCAGCCCTCTCCGCCTGCCTCGGCGCGAGCGCGGCGGGTTCCCGGACGTATTCAGCGACGACCTCCCAGGGTCTCATCCTGATGGCCGAGGTCTGCTTCAACGCGGCGGGGATGCGCCTGCCGATCGTTATGACGATAGCAAACCGCTCTCTCGGCGCGCCGCTCTCGATCTGGAACGACCAGCAGGACACGATAGCCCTGCGCGACTCCGGGTGGTTGCAGTTTTACGCGGAGGATAACCAGGAGACCGCCGATCTCCACATGATCACCTACAAGGTCTGCGAGGACCATGACATCCTCCTGCCGGCGTTCGTCTGCTTCGACGGATTCATCCTCACGCACACCTACGAACCGGTGGACCTCCCCTCGCAGGAGGAGGTGGATGCCTACCTGCCCGCCTTCACTCCCTATCACCGGCTCGACGCTGCAAAACCGCTGAGCATGGGTATGTACGCGACTCCCGATTACTACATGGAGTTCCGGTACGAGATCGACCGGGCGATGTATCGTGCCAGGGACGCCTTCATCAAGGCCGGGCGCGAGTTCAACGAGCAGTTCGGGAGAGACTACTCAGGCCTCGTAGAGGAGTACCGGCTCGATGACGCCGATATCGCGCTCATAGCCATGGGCTCCATATGCGGCACGGTGAAGGATGCCGTCGACGAGATGCGCGCCGCCGGCAAGAAGGTGGGGCTCTTGAAGATCCGGACCTACCGGCCGTTCCCGGGCCCCGAGATCGTTGAGGCCCTCAAGGGTGTCTCGACGGTCGCGGTGCTCGACAAGAACATATCGCTTGGAAACGGCGGGGCGGTCGGCACCGAGGTGAAATCGGCGCTCTACGGAACCGGTATATCCGTCTACGACTACATCATCGCTCTCGGCGGCCGGGATGTGCGCAAGCGTGATATCGCCGCGGTCGTCGACCTCGCCGAGAAGGGAGAAGGAGATATGTTTTACGGGTTACGGACGGAGGTGCTCTGAATGGCTGATGAAAAACAGGAATGCGAGCTCTTCTCGGCAGGACACCGGGCGTGCGGCGGCTGCGGACCGGCGCTTGCGGCCCGCCTCCTCCTGAGAGCGACAGGAAAGAACGTCATAGTCGTCGCCTCGACGGGGTGCATGGAGGTCTTCTCCACGCCCTATCCCGAGACCGCGTGGGAGGTTCCCTGGATCCACTCGCTCTTTGAGAACGCTGCGGCGGTCGCATCGGGCATCGAAGCCTCGCTGAAGAAGCAGGGGCGGAACGAGAAGATCGTCTGTATATGCGGTGACGGTGCCACGTTCGATATCGGGGTGCTCTGTATCAGCGGCGCCTTCGAGCGCGGCCACGATATCACCTACATCTGCTACGACAACGAGGCCTACATGAACACCGGGATCCAGCGTTCAGGTGCCACGCCGTATGGCGCAAGCACCACCACGAGCCCGACGGGGACGTGCGCCCCCGGTGGTAACCCGCTCCCGAAGAAGGATATGCCCGCGATCCTCGCCGCTCATGGTGCGCCATACGTCGCAACCTCCTCGATCGCTTATCCAAACGACTTCGTGAAGAAGGTCGAGCGGGCGATCAACACCCCCGGCCCCTGCTACATCCAGGTCCACACCCCCTGCTGCACGGGATGGGGCTTTGAGTCCAGGGACACGATCGCCATATCCAAACTCGCCATCGATACCGGCCTCTGGGTGAACTACGAGATGGTCAACGGCGTTGTGGAGAAGGCGAAGAAAGTGAGGCGCAAACTGGTCGAGGAGTACCTCGAGAAACAGAAGCGTTTCCGCCACCTCTTCAGGCCCGCCCGGCAGGATGCTGAGATCGCAAAGATCCAGGCGATCGCGGATGCAAACGCGGAGAAGTTCGGGATCGACATCAAACTGAGAAAGCCGGCAGAATAAACCTATCCCGGCAGGGTGGGGTCTCTACCGCCTCCTTTTTTGGTCTTGCGCCGGAATGCATGAACACCACCTCCGGCAGCTGGCGCGGCCGTCATCATGAAAGTGACACCTCACAACACTCAGCGATAATAAAGTTTAACTATTGCTACTTATCTATATATTAGTGTCACCTGGTATGACCTTTTCGGAAACACCTTTTGCTCGCGGCGGAGGAGAGATTGACCAGATATTACCATGCATCCCGATCTCTCCACTGCCTGCCGCTGTCCCTCTGGCAAGCACCGTCGCCTTCCAGGTGACAAACACTCACAACCGGTCAGGCGTCCACATTGAGTCTCTCCGCAGTGAATCTTCAGGCCAGTAGAATCGTCACGACGAAGTAGAGCCCGAAGAGCACCATGGCAATCCCGCTCACCTGCACCACCCGCTTGTAATGCGGCCCGAGTATGTTTGCCCCCCGCGAGACCATGATCCCGAGGAGACCGAGCCAGGCGATATCAGCGCCGATATGCCCGACATAGAACGCGGCAAACGATGGATGGAGCGCGAGGAACCCGACACCGAACGTGAGCCACCAGACCCACCAGTAGGGGTTTCCAAGCGTGCAAGCCACACCTAAGGCGACCGGCGCCCGTGTCTCTTCACTCACGGCGGCGGCATCGCCGGCACCGAAGAACTGCATTACGCCGAGCGTGATGAGGACGCCCGACCCGATGAGCGCGACGACCTCGATATACGGGATGTCGCGCACGCCGAGAGCTATAGCCGCGACCATGGCCGCCTCCGGTATGCCGTGGCCCGCGATCAGGCCGGCGACGAACGGCCCCGGGCGCCGCGAGCCAAGGCCGAGGACAGCGGCGGTCATGGGACCGGGAGACGCGGCCCCCGTTATCCCGATCAGAAACGAGGCCGCGATGATATCGATCACCGACGATTCCTCCTCCATGAGGCGGCGAAGGGGAGGAGGAGGACGATGGCAATCGCCGCCCAGATGGTGCCAAACGTCGTGAGCAGGAGCTCGCGCTCCGGTGTGTAGAAACGGACCTCGACGGAGCTCGCCCGTTCCCAGGTGATCTCCAGGGGCTCATCAGGCTCCCGGGAGATGACAGCACCGCGACTGACCATGCCGAGGAGAGGGTTTTTGACGTCAAGCCCCGGAGGAAGGGTGAGGGATACCGTATACGGTGTATCAAAGACCACGACAAAGTGGTTATCCCGCAGGGGGGCGCGGTAGGAGATGGTGTAGTCTCCTTCCGGGAAGGTGATGGCGCCCCTGCCCCGGTCGCGGTACTCGACCGGGCCTTCAGGGCCGAGCACCTCAATATCCTCGACCTTGAGCGGAACCTGCTCGCCCAGGAATCCCGGGCTCCAGAATGTATACCCGCTCGCCGTGACCTGGACGGATGCCTCGTAGGCGGCGCCACCCGGGAGCACCCGGAAAGTGGCTTCTTCAGCCGCCACCGGGATGCAGATCAGTATCAGCGCAAGGCAGAGAGCAAGGAGGGCAGGTCTGCGTCGATCTCGATTGGAGGGTCGCATTGTCGTACTACTGTCTCAGGATCCTTTAAGAGATGACCGGTCACCACACAGACGATCCGCTCGTCCCTGTCGATCAATCCCTCTTCGGCAAGTTTCCGTATCCCGGCGACCGAGGCAGCTGAGGCGGGTTCGACACCGATCCCCTCCATCCTCGCAAGGTCGCGCTGCATACGGAGGATCTCATCATCGGTCACGGCCGCCGCCGTCCCGCCGGTCGCGCGGATGGCGACGAGCGCCTTCTCGGCGTTCACCGGAGCACCTATCCGGATAGCGGTCGCTATGGTCTCAGGTTC
>JAAZID010000056.1 GCA_012510295.1 Methanomicrobiales archaeon
ACCGACCTGGCCGCGGTCGATATGGGGGGTGTCGTCTATACCATAACCACAAAAGATGCATCTGTTGCGTTTCCTCCCGGTGACCCGGGCATCAAAGAGATAGCCTGGCGATACCGGAAGGACAACAACGACCTCCTGGAGGCGGGGGAGGTCGTCACGGTGAAACTGGATCTGCTGAGCATGGAAATTCAGCGAGGGGAGACGTTCACCATCGCGATGACCACCGCGGATGGGGCGGCCGCCTCACTGACCAGAACCATCCCTGCAGGAGTTGGGAGGAACGTCTATGTCGAGCTCTTCTGATGCAGAGAACGGGTTCACCGGGCTTGAGGCCGCAATCGTGCTCATCGCGTTTGTCGTGGTCGCATCCATCTTCTCCTACACCGTCCTGGGTGCAGGCTTTCATTTCTCCGGGGAAAGTCAGTCGATCATTCACCAGGGCATCCGGCAGGCAGGATCGAGCTGCACTGTAACCGGGACAGTCTACGGTGTCAGCGATTCTCCAAAGTCATTAAAATACATCATTATTCCTATCGGCCTCACCACTGGCGGCGAACCTATTGATATCACCACTATGTCAGTCCGTATCGTCAGTCCCAAGCACACAGAGTTAATTTCACAGAATGATCCTCTTATTGACACATTTCCCGAATCAGGGCGCTGGAGCGTCCAGGAGAGGTATTGTAGCAACGCCGATAGCCTCCTGGAGACCGGGGAATGTTACGTCCTGAATATCTCGCCGTATATCCGCTCTGGTCTTATCCCGTATGGAACCTTTGCCATCGAGATCAAACCTGCCGGCAGGGCGGCGCTCCGGGTAAAGAGGACCATACCCGGCCATATCGACAGACTGACCCCGCTGCGCAGATAGTAGGCCTCATCCCGCATCCAGACACTCCCGGTATCTGGAGATCCCGATAATTCCAGCGACCCCGACCGCCGCAAGCATCAAGTAATCCTCTGATCCGGCCCCGGCCATCAAGATGCTCTCCGGAACCCCAAATGCCCAGGCACAGAGTGAGGCGAGGGTGAGGGCTGCAAGGAGCGGGATTGCCATGCAGGTGAACATGCGCCTGAGTCGGGGGGTGGTGCAACCAGGCCTGCCACAGGCTGCGAGGACTATAGGGACTGATGCGAGGAGAAATATCCACTCCGAGAGGGAAGATATCTCTGCCATAATGGCATTGCCGAAGTAGTTCGTGAAATCGCCCGATTCGTAGGGGCCGAGGAGTGGGAAGTACCAGGCGACGGGCGTCGCCCACATCGCATCAAGGATCTGGTGAGAGGCGACACCTGCCGCAACGGCGAGGAGCACAAATGACCCCTTCTTCTTCCAGAGAGCGATACCCACAATGATCAGGAGCGTGAGGAAGAGCAGGCCGTGCCCGATTATCCGCCCGGAGTTGAGCGATCCCGCAAAGAGTATGTGGCCCACCGGTTTGTCGAGGAGGTCGGGGAGGACGGCCCCCAGGGCAGAAAAACCGATAAACCGCCGGTCACCCAGACGGTCGGCGATCACCAGGCCGATGACGAGGCCGATGAAGAGGTGGCAGGCGACAAACATCCCTTATGAGGTTGATACTGGCGAGTTATAATTCTCCGGTTTGAAGCCGCACCTGTGCCGGATATAGCAGGTGAATATACCCTTCGGGATAGCTGCCTGCGCTTTTTCGCCCCTCCCGGGCCATGCGGCGGCAGGCCTCAGCAATCTGACAAAAAGAGAGTAGCCGTCGCGGTCCCGCGCCCTACCTCTCACCAGGCCCCCGGTATTTCGCCTGTTCGAGCATCGAATCAACGAGAACGAGCGCGAGCATGCACTCAGCGACCGGGACGATACGGGGAGCGATACAGGGGTCATGCCTCCCCGCAACTGATATCTCCCGCTCCTTCCCGGCGATATCCACGGTCTTTTGCACCCTCTGTATCGAGGGCGTCGGTTTGACGGCAATCCTTACGACGATATCCTGCCCGGTGCTGATGCCGCCGAGGATCCCGCCTGCGTGGTTAGATGTAAACCCGCCGGCCGTGATCGGGTCGTTCATCTCGCCCCCGGAGAGCCGTGCGGCGCCGAACCCCTCGCCGATCTCAACACCCTTCACCGCACCGATGCCCATCATCGCCCCGGCTATGGCGGCGTCAAGCTTCCCGAAGACCGGATCCCCAAGCCCTGCCGGACACCCGGTCGCCGTCACCTCGACGATGCCACCCACAGAATCCCCCGCATCCCGGGCTGCCCGGATCTCCGCCTCTATCGCCTCCAGTTCGGTCGCGCCGTGGACCTCGATGATCCTCCCCTGGATCGCAATGCCACATGGTGCAAGACAACGCACCGCCACCGCCCCGGCCGCGACCCGGGCGAGGGTCTCCCGCCCGGAGGTCCTCCCGCCGCCCCGGTGGTCGCGGAGCCCGTACTTCGCCTGCCAGGTGTAATCGGCGTGCCCGGGCCGGAAGAGGTCCCGGAGAGCGTCGTAGTCCCCGGACCGCTGATCACGGTTCCTGACGATGAGCGCTATCGGGGCGCCGGTCGTCACTCCTTCAAACGTCCCCGAGAGGATCTCGACCCGGTCCGGCTCCTGCCGCGCCGACTCGAGCGGACCCTTCCCCGGCCGCCTCCGGTCGAGGTAGGGCTGGATATCAGCCTCCATGAGGCTGATCCCGGGCGGGCAGCCGTCTATGACCACGCCCACGGCCTTCCCGTGACTCTCGCCGAACGTCGTGCACCTGAAGTTTCTCCCGAACGTGTTCATACGAGCATCTCCCGGACAAGTGCCGGCGTGACAGCTATCCCGGTCAGGAACCGGAACTGCGCTACCGCCTGGTGGACGAACATCTCGGTTCCCGGTATCGTCTCGCACCCGGCCTCCTTCGCCGCCCTGATGAGCGGGGTCTCCGGCGGTGTGTAGACGAGGTCAAAGACGGTCGTTCCCGGTTCAAGGTCGCCGGGCTCAAGCAGGCTCCGGGTGTCAGGCTCCATCCCGACCGGGGTAGCATCTACAACCACGTCAGTATCAGCCCCTCGAAACGTCTCCAGCCCGCCCCACCGGCACCCGAACCGCTCGCCGAGCCCCCGTGCCGCATCCGGCCGACGTGCGAGGACCCGGACATCCATATCGAGCGAGAGGAGGGCGTAGGCCGCTGCGGCCGCCGCACCCCCGGCACCGAGGACCACCGCCCGCGCGCCCTGCCGGTGGAGGAGCGGGGTCCGCACACCCAGCCAGTCGGTGTTATAGCCGTACATCCGGTCGCCGCACCGCACCACGGTGTTCACCGCTCCGAT
>JAAZID010000386.1 GCA_012510295.1 Methanomicrobiales archaeon
CCCGGCCGCAATGGCGGCCTCGGTCACCATAACCCCCACGACGATAGAATCCGGAGACACCGTCACCGTGAACGTGAAAGACCTCTCTGAGAATGCCACGTTCTCCCTCGGCATCAGCGCAGAATTTGACGTAACCGAGGGGGACGTCTTCTCGTTCTCGGCCCGTGACCTCACCCTCCCATTCGCCCTCGACCAGGGGAAGGTTAGCGCGTACACGAAGGGCACGGCCTGGACCGAACTCGCGGCAAACCTCCCCGACGGGGGCTCAGTCTCCCTGAATTACACTGCCAACGCAGACGGCGAGTGCCGGATCAGCCAGCCCCGTAACCTCCCCAGCGGAACCCTCAACGCAGTCACCCTCAGCGGAAAAGCGGTAGCCGGAAACATCATCACCCAGGTTGAGATCTCCGGCACGAAGAGGGGGCCGGACGACGGCACGATCTCTTTTGCCATCGAGGGGCTCGAGAGCGGCACCGCGACGGTTGCGGTCTATATCGACGGACAGGAAGCCCTTTCCCAGAAGATCGCTATCGGAACGGAGCCGGCCCCGGTGGAGACCGAGACCCCCTCTACAGGTGGTAACGGCGGCTCTTCTTCTGGCAGTTCTTCCAGCAGTCCCTCCACCACTCCTCCAGCCCCCACAACGACCACCTCTGCTGACGGCAGGGTCTCCCTCACCGGGGCGGATATCGGGGGAGCCAGCCTCCTCTCGCTCGCCGTCGAGGGCACCCTCCCTCCCGGCTGGACCACGGCCGGGCGCGCTTACGCCGTAACCCCTGCAGACCGCGCACTCGATGCAGTCCTCTCCTTCCCGGCACCAGATGCCGTTGCAACGATCGCACGGCTTGAGAACGGTACCTGGGTGATAATCCCCTCAGTGATCGATGGTGACCGGATCACGGCCGGGATCACTGAAGGCGGATCCTACGCCGTCCTCGTCCCCGCGGGGGTGCCAACCCAGACGGTGATACCAGCTACTACCACCGCCCCCCCTGCGGCGACGACCACACCGGCCGCCACCCCGCTACCCGCCCTCCTCCCGGCCCTCGCCTGCGCAATCTTAATACTTGTGCAGAGCAGAAGAGGCTGACAGAACCACCCATGGATTCCCACGATCAACGACCATTGATCGCGAAGGCCGCCGGAGACCGCCCCGGCGACCTCATTGCGATCTTGCTTGCAACATTCGCGACTATCTCCTGCGTCTACGTACCCATACTAAACGAGAGTTTCCTCCGGATCCTCTTCGGCGTGGCGATGGTCCTCTTCATCCCCGGCTACGCGCTCATCGCCGCGCTCTTCCCCGCCCGGGACGACCTCGACGGTATCGAGCGGGTCGCGCTCTCGTTCGGGCTCTCGATCGCGGTCGTCCCCCTCATCGGGCTTGCGCTCAACTACACCCCCTGGGGGATCCGGCTCGACCCGATCCTCGCCTCGCTCACGATCTTCACCCTCGCGATGGCCGGCGTCGCGTGGTACCGACGCCTCCTCCTCCCGGCCGATGAACAGTTCACTGTCCCGGCCCGGGAGATGATCGCATCCGCCCGGAACGAACTCTTCGACCCCGGGGCCTCCCGTCTCGACCGCGCCCTCTCCGGCCTCCTTGTGGTATCGATAGTCGTCGCCCTCGCCACGACCGCCTACGTCATAGCGGTGCCAAAAGAGGGGGAGCATTTCACCGAGTTCTACATACTCGGGCCGAAGGGGAAGGCCGCCGATTACCCGACCGATTTCTTAGCAGGCTCGACCCAGACCCTGATCATCGGCGTCGGGAACCACGAGTACCGGAACGTTACCTACACGGTCGAGGCACTCGCCCTCAACCAGACGTTTGATACGGTGACAAATACATCGACGATCCACGCAGCCGCCCCCCTGGACCAATTCACCCTCACGGTCCCCCATAACGAGACTACCGAGGTGATCTGGAACTTCACGGTCTCCTCGCCTGAGTACAACCGTGTCGAGTTCCTGCTCTTCAATGAGACGGTGCCGGACGCATCGGGCGCCGACCGGGTGGGTGCAGGTTACCGGGATCTGCACCTCTGGGTCCGGGTCAGGCCGGCCGTACAATAATCCGGAGAACTTTTTTCTTTTCGTCGACGGTGGTGTGTACGATCACCGTCGGCACACCCGTCCCGAGCGCTACGACCGCGGCGATGAGGCTACAGACCGGGCAGGCGACCATGGTGCAGCACTTGGGGGAAGCCGCCCGTACCACCTGGCAGCCGGGGATGAGCCGGTAGCCGTTCAGGGTGACGACGATATTCTCGCCGTCGCGCGTTACGATAGTCTTCTCCGCGATCTCAAGGAGGTCGTCGCAGACCTCCGTAATGCAGGCGAGGAGTCCCTCCTCCTCGCCCGGGATCTCAAGGGCGTGCCTCGCCTTGAGGTGGGAGAGGAGCGGTGCGCAGGTCGGGGCGATCCGGACGGCACACCCGGCGCCGGTGGTGATGAAGGAGTAGTCGTCCCCGATCTCCTCCGGGAGGGTATCTGCGACCGGTATGACCTCGATGACCGCGTCACCGTCGGGGATGAACCGGGCATCGCCCTGGACGCCGAGGTCCGCGCAGAGGGTCGCTATCGCGACGGTTCCCTGGACCGGGAGGAGGGCGACGATATCCGGGTCGAGGGGTTCGCCCTTGTAGAGCGCGAGGAAGAAGATCCCGGCGATGAAACAGGCTGCACCGGCGAGTATGAGGGTCGCGGTGGTGAGGTCTCCCCGGCCGGTCAGGGCGGCCAGCCCGAGGAGGGCTGCTGCAGCGATGATGAGGGAGAGTCCCCCCAGGTAGGGGTTGTTCGCCTTCATGCGCTACCTCCCGCCCAGAGGGTGAGCCGGTAGTCATGGAGGGTGAGGGCGGCATACCCGCATACGAGAACGACCGCAAGGGCGATAAGCGAGAGGAGGATGTGGCCGAAGATTGCTACGCCCGCGGCGTAGAGGGCGGCGGCGACGATGAAGACCGGGTAGCCTCTCCGGTCATCGAGAAGGGGTGCGAGGATGATGGGCTGGAGGATGAGCGCGACGAGGAGGTTGCCTGCGGTGATGGCGAGGATCTCGCCGCCAGCGAGTATGAGGAACCTTCGATCCAGCTCCATCAGATCACCTCCACGGCGTCGATGCCCGGGAGGATGGGGGTGTTGGGTGGCACGTTCGCGACGACACGCATACCCCGGGCCTTCGCCAGGTGGACCACCTGGGCAAGATGGCTCGTATCGCCCTCTGCGAGTGTGTAGATGTGGACCTCGGTCGCATCCGTCCGGGCAAGTGCCGCCACGACCGCGTCGGCGAAGGATGACCTGCTCCCGCGCACGAACGTTGTGAGCGTCTGCCCGAGTCGCGCGCGGTAGATCTTCTCCGGGCCGCCCCCTCCCCCGGGCACCCGGGCCCGGGCTGCGAGGATGGCCGGCCCCGGCGCGCGGTAGAGGGGGGTGCGAGGCTCGACCGGGGCAAGCCCATCAAGGGCTGCAAACGCCTCCCCAATATCCGGCGTTCCGGCGATGAACCGGATGACCTCCCCACCCGCGATGACCAGGAGGGAGCAGCCTGCGCTCGATTCGATCGCCCCCTCGACCGCGTCGGCGACGATCATTGAGTACCTGGCGAAGGTCTCCGGATCCCCCTTCCGGGCCGGGAGGTCGACCGCTACGAGGGGAGTTCCGCCCTCCAGCCCGGTCATCTCGCGCGTGTAGAGGACGTTGTGTTTGGCCGATATCTTCCAGTCGATGAGCCGTGGGTCGTCGCCCTCCCGGTAGAGGCG
>JAAZID010000387.1 GCA_012510295.1 Methanomicrobiales archaeon
CGCGCTCGATCGGCTCGCGCCCGGCAAGGGTCTTCACGGGGAAAAGTGCGGTATCGGGGCGATCATAACGATGTATCTCCACGGTGGGGACTGGGAGGGGATCCGTGATTCTTTAAAGACGATCGGTGCACCGACCACCCCTGCGGAGATCGGGATCCCCGATGAGGTGGCCGTCGAGGCGCTCCTCGCCGCCCGGACGATTCGGCCGGAGCGGTTCACGATACTGGATATGGGGCTGACCCGGGAATCGGCGTATGACCTTGTGAAGATGCTCTACCGGGAGGGAGGGAGATGACGACAAAACAGAAGGTTAAGGTGACACTGGCCGGGGTTGTGCTCGCAAAGCCGGGGATGGATTTTGTCTATGAGGGCAGCGCCTGCTCCGAGTGCGAGGAGTGTAAGGTGCGTAAGGTCTGCCATAACCTTCAGCCCGGGAAGAAGTACCGGGTTGTAGCGGTCCGGCCGAACACCCGGCACGACTGCCCGGTCCACTACGAGGCGGTGGTCGCAGTCGATGTCGTGGAGGCGCCGGTCGTTGCGCTGATCAGCGCGGATATGGCGATCGCAAACTCAAGGATCAGCTACGAGTTCTCCTGCCCGAAGATCGATTGCCGGAGCTACCGGCTCTGCCGGCCCGACGGCATCATTGAGGGGGAGAAGTACGTCGTCGGGGAGATCCTCGGGAACGCCCCCGAACCCTGCGAGCGGGGCCGGTCCCTGAAACTCGTTGAACTCCGGCCTATCTGAGGCTCACCGCGTGGAGCCTCTGAGCGAGGCGGGTGAGTTCCTCCCGGTCCTGGAGTGTATCGAGCCACGACTCCGGTATCGCGGGGAGCCCCCAGCACGCCCCGGCGAGGCCGCCGGTGACGGCGCCGACGGTATCCGCATCGCCGCCGAGGTTGACCGCCCTGATTACGGCTTCACGATAAGTTTTTGCCTCTAAAAATACCCTGACGGCGCAGTGGGTGCAGAGGATGGCGTCGAGCGAGGGGTCGAGCGGGTAGGCCCGGTAGTCTGCGAGCATACTTTTGAGTTCCGCGTCCTGACACTCATCGAGTGCCGCCGCAAACGCTATCCCCCGCTCTTCACCCCGGCAGATCCCGCTGACCATCCGGTTGATGACCGCAGACGCCTCGCCGGCCGCCGGGTCGAAGTGGGTGACCCGGGATGCGGCGAGGCTTGCCGCCCGCACCTCCCCAGTAGGGTAGAATATGCCGAGCGGCACCCCCCGCATGACGCTCCCGTTGCTCCGGCTGCCCCCCCGCATCTCGTGAGCCCGGGCTGCGGCGACCTCCGGCTTCTCGCCGCCCCCGATGAGATCGAGGACCGCCCCCGATGTCGGCCCGAAGAACTCCGGGTGGACCCGGTATACCCGGAGCAGGCGTTCGGCGAAGTTGTCGGCATCAAACCCTCCGCAGTGGATGAGGGTCTCCGCGAGGGCTGACGCCTGCAGGGTGTCGTCGGTGTACTGCCCCGGAATGGTGTCGTGAATCCCGCCGCCCAACATCTCCGTTACGGCAATCGACCGTGGCGGAAGCCCTTCCAGGGGCGCGCCCATGGCATCCCCGATTGCAAGCCCGATAAACGCTCCGACTGATTGTATCTCTTCCATATAAAAAGATCACCAATAAGGTATATTTACCCGGGGACAGTAGTATTCTTCGAGGAAAAGGTGATATCGTGCAAAAAACAGAGCTGCTCCACTTACACATGCTGTTAGTACATATTAAGAAGTATTATGAAGGAACCACAGGAGAAGAGGTACCGACCGACCAGTATGATGCTCTCCACATCTCACCAGTCCATATTCATAAGAACAAGATCTCACACAAAAAAGCTATTCTGGCCCTCGGGGACGAGGTTGTTCACCATATCAGATCTCACCATGATCCCTACATCGAGCACCGGCATGATGTCCACTCAGATGGGATGCTGACCAACCATTAAACGATGAACGATACAGAATTTCTCCGGGAGATCATCTCCCGGATCTTTTTTGCGGGCGAAAACCCCGATATCCAGCGGATCAAGCTCGAGGTCTGCCGGGAATACAGCGTTAATATGCCAAAAAACTCCGCAATTCTCGCCGCAGCTACGCGCGAGGAGCGTGAGCGTCTCCGACCGGTCCTCCTCGTGAAGCCGACCCGGACGCTCTCGGGTGTTGCGCCGGTCGCGGCGATGACCTCCCCCCACCCCTGCCCGCACGGGAAATGCCTGCCCTGCCCGGGCGGGCCGGCCCACCCGTTCGCCTCCCCCCAGAGCTACACCGGGGAGGAGCCGGCGGCGCTCCGGGCGCGGGAGCATGCGTTTGATCCCTACGATCAGGTGCAGGCGCGTCTCGGGCAGTTTGAGGCGCTCGGCCACCATGTCGATAAGACCGAGCTGATCGTTATGGGCGGGACGATGACCGCCCGGCCGATCGAGTACCAGGAGTGGTTCGTCGGCGCTGCGGTGCAGGCGATGAATGACTACCCCCGGGTCGGTATTCCGCCGGAGAGGCCGGACCTCGATGCGATATTCGCCGCAAACGAGCGGGCCCGGGTCCGGTGCATCGCTATAACGTTTGAGACGAGGCCTGACTGGTGCCGCGAAGAGCATATCAACCGGATGCTCTCGATGGGGGTGACGAAGGTCGAGCTCGGCGTCCAGCACCTCGATGACCGGATCCTCGAGTACAACCGGCGGGGCCACGGCGTCGCGGAGTCAATCGAGGCGAACTGCCTCCTCCGTGACGCCGGCCTGAAGGTCGGGTTTCACATGATGCCGAACCTCCCCGGGGCGAGCATGGAGGATGACCGAAAGATGTTTCGGGACCTCTTCGCCGATCCCCGGTTCCGGCCGGACTTCCTGAAGATCTATCCCACCCTGGTGACGCCGGCATCCGAGATCGAGGCGCTCTGGGAGCGGGGCGAATACCACCCCTACTCTGAGGGTGAGC
>JAAZID010000057.1 GCA_012510295.1 Methanomicrobiales archaeon
GGTTGCGCCTTTTGCGATCGCAGACTGCATATGGTACTCAACACAGTGGCTGCACTTGAGCGCAGCACCCACCGCAAGGCTGATCAGCTCGATCATCTTCGGTTCGAGTTGACTGGTCTCCACCACGGCACCTTTGTAGAGGAGGTGAGATATAAGAACCTCGGGCCGCTCCGACATCCGCTCGAAGATCAGGGGAACCCTGCCGTACTCGTTCTCAATCTCCAGGAGGAGTTCTCGCGCTATCGCTTCAGATCCCCGCTCCGCAATCCTTGCAGATATCTTCTCAAAGTCCATCACTACACCAGTATACCTGTCTCAGAGAAGGGTTTAATCCGGATCAATATGTAATTACGCATTCTTGATGGCAGAACGTCGGCTATATCCCCGAGGGCGACGCCATCGGCAATCTCGAGTGCGCGCAGGTCATCGGCATAGAGATCGTAGGGGAGTTTCACCCGTAACCCCTCCATCTGCGCGGTCACCGGTGTCGGATGCGTCAGCAGGGCTATCTCGTATATCTGCTCCTCAAGGATCGCCATAAGCCGGGGCGGGAAGACGGAGAGCGGATCACGCGCAATATCATCCCGCCGGGCATCCAGGGTGCGGGAGACCTCATCGACCAGCTCATCGAGTTTTGCGAGCTCCTCAGGGCGCTTGAACCGGTGCATTATCCGGCCGATACCCCCGACGTAACCTTCCGCCGGCGGATCGATGATCCTCTCCAGCGTCTCGCGGTCAGGGGCTCCGGTCACCACGATCGGCACGTGGATCCCCTGCCTGATAGCCGGGAACTTCTTCTCGATGCACTCCTCGAAGTTCCCGAGAACATATATGGCGAGGTCATGTTCGTTGATGATATCCCGTTCCTCGTCGTTGAGGTTTGCTATCCTCTTTCCAAAGCCCCGGGCAAGCCCGATCATGTTGGTCTTCGCCCCAACCCGCCGGAGGTATTCAGCGATATCACAGGCCGGGTGCGGGAGATGATGGATCTCCAGGCTCGGGCTTACCACCGCGATCTCAGTCCCGACGAGGGGCGCTTCGGCCACCTCGCCGGCGAGTGGTTTTGCAATCCGCCGGATCAGGTCGATATCATCCCGTGGCACGAATGACTGGAGCACGACATCCTGGGCCATGACGTGTTTCTGCACGACATACCCGCCGAGGTCGTCGATCAGGTCCATGATCTCATCGTGGCGGTAAACGCCGCCTTTGTAGGTCACCGGCACAAGCGTCGTCATAGCGTCACCCCCATCCTCTCAAATATTGGCTTCACAGTCGTCTCCACGATATCGCCTGGCAGGGTATCCTCGCTTGCCACATAGTAGAAGATCCCCTCCTTGATATACTGGCGGCGGACCTTGAATCCTTCGGGGGCGATGTACTGGAGCGCGTAGATGACATCCTTATAGAGCGTCTCGCTCGGGTCGGCGACAACTATCTGCTCAAGCTCCTCCTCTCCGGCCACCCCGAGGGGGAGGACGACGGTGAACCGGTCGGGCTGGTCGACATTCTCCTTCCCATAGCGGCCCCAGAGTCTCTGGAGTAGCGGCGCAAGGTAGGTCTCGTCGGCGATATCGAGGATGATCATCTTCTCGCCGATGTTGACGTTCGCAAAGTCGCCTACCCGGATCGCGCGCGGCATATGCCGCAGGCGCCCGGCAGCGATGAATATCGGCACCATCGGGTCTGCGTAGATATACAGGTGTTCGACTACCTTGACCAGGTCGAGATCCTGAAGTACAATGGCCGCGACCCGTTCATAGGCATCCCTTCCGACCGGATCGGGCGATTCGACCACGAGTTGTTTCAGCTGGGGCATCTACTCTCCTTTGACGAATCCGGACGCAAGCAGGGCAGAACCGACCGCACCGATGTACTGCGAGTAAGGCGGGACGACGACCTCGGTCTGCAGGAGCTGACCCATCGCATAGACCAGCCCTTCGATCAGCGAGGTGCCGCCGACCATGATCACCGGTTCCTTGATGTCGATCTCCTGTAACTGCTGTTCAAAGACCTGTTCCGCAACGCTGTGGCAGGCTGCGGCCGCCACATCCTCCCTCGAGCTCCCGCCGGCGAGGGCGTTTACCAGGCTCTGTGTCCCAAAGACGATACAGTAACTGTTCATCGAGACGTTCTTTGCCATACCATCCATGGCAAGCGGACCGAGCTCGGTGATATCAACGCCGAGGCGTTTTGCGGTCATCTCCAGGAACCGACCGCTCGCGCCGGCGCATATGCCGCCCATCGTGAAGGTTCCCGGTATACCGTCGATGACGCTGATCGCCTTGTTGTCCATACCGCCGATATCGATGACGGTCGAGGCACCTCTCTGGTGGCCGGCGAGGTAGACGGCGCCCTTTGAGTTCACCGTCAGCTCCTCCTGGACCAGATCGGCCCCAAAGTGTTTACCGATCAGGAACCGCCCATACCCGGTGGTGCCGATAGCCTGTATATCATCACGGGTCAGGCCCGCCATA
>JAAZID010000388.1 GCA_012510295.1 Methanomicrobiales archaeon
ATTGCGAAGAAAGCGATCGGACTGATGGTCAACGTTCGACCGATTCGGCTGGGTGTATCCTCAAGGATCGCTTCGGGGGAACCATAAACCCCGGTCTACCCCGGCAGGGCGATATCGGAATTCCGGCGGCAGTTGCCCGCTACGAAGAACCAGCCGGGGCTCACGGCCTCCTTGATGGGCGCGCACAACCCCCTTGCCGCATGTCGGGCCCTCCAGGGATGCCCGTAAAACTGCCTGGTTTTGCCCTCCCTGGAGGATTTTTCATTGTTAATCCAGAACACCGTTCCGGATTTCAGGGTTGCGTCCAGGGACAACTTCCACTGGATAATCTCCACACCGCCCTTATTGCAGGCATCAGATGTCAATTCGATGAATACGGTTCTGGAAAATCTCTGATGACAATTCAATGCTCAGCACAGAAAGTTTAAGGTCAGGGGTTCGGACGTAGTGCATGATGGTATCATGAGCATAACGAAGCGCAGTACGCATGTTGGAGAAAGGGTCGTTGCTATCTTCCTGCTTGCCGGTCTCTTCCTCGTTTCCGGCGCTTCAGCCCTACCCTGCACGGCCGCCGGCGGGATTCCGGTGACGCCCGCCGACGATGTGAGCGACAGGGCGGAGTTCCTCCGGTCGGTCGGCGGCACGATACACCCGGGCGAGTACCAGACCATCCAGAAGTCGGTGCCGTCGGGTGTGAGAACCATTGTGGTCAACCTGGATTGGAGCGAACACCAGCATTCCGGAACCGATTCTCTTACCCTGACCATAACCCCACCGGGCAGCACCGCGCTCGGCCCGTACCGTGACGGTGCCGACGGTCGGATGGACGAGAAGATCTCTCTCGCCCTCTCGGGGTCCGATTCCCTGCCGTCCGGCACATGGAAGTTCCTGATCTTCGGAGAAGACGTTCCAGAGGAGGGAACGGAGTATACGTTGAATGTAGGGTATTAGTTTCGAAGGAGTCCACTACCGATGCGGATTGAACAGTATGGGAGGATACTCTCATTCTTCTTTCTAGCCCTGGCCTTGTTCGTCCTTCTCTGGAGCCCGGCGGCAGCGATGAAGATCATCGTCGAACCGGGCCCTGCCGAACTCCCCACCGATGTTACCTACATCGACGACGAGTGGTTCGTGCCGGTCTGGCAGGCTTACTCACCGGTGGAGTTCCTCACCATCGTCCTCCTCATCCACTGTCCGCTCCTTGCGGTGCCCTTCGAGATCGTCTGTTCAGCAGGTGTCCTCGCGTTCCTCGGCTACCGGACCTCCCGCCACCCTCTGGACAATAAGAAACGATCCCGGATCTACGCCTGTATTCGGGATCACCCCGGGATCGCGCCCGTAGAGATCGCCCGCACCACCGGGATCAACCGCGGAACGATCCGCTACCACCTCTCCCGCCTCCGGGGAGCCGGTATCGTCAGCGCCGTAAACCAGGGTGGCAGGGTGGGTTACTTCCAGAGCGGCTATGATGCAACCTCAAAGACCATCTGCTGTCACCTCAGGAACGGAACCCGACGGGAGATCCTCACCCTGCTCCACGGCGCCCCCGGCATAACGCAGTCAGAGATAGCCGACGACACCGGGATCTCCCGCTCTGCGGCTGCCTGGCACCTGCAGAGACTCAATGCCGATAGGCTCATCGAGTCTGACCGTGATGGCCGGACGGTGCGCTATGCGCTCACGGAAGATGCACTTGAGGTCTTTTCGGTCCAGGAGTGGGGAGATCACGACCGGGCGTGCTGACCCCCGGCAGGAAACCGGTATCATCGACTGATGACCGAGGCCCCCCTCCAGGTTGAACTGACGGTAGTGTGGAGCGCCGGAACGGGGATAACCCTGGCCCGCCCTCTTCACCGGAACTCCTCGATCCTCCGGCCCAAGTAATCTTTAATGGCCGTATACGCGAGCCATTGTCCAGGGGCTAACGGCGTTCCCGGAAGTTTAATCAGATATCGCATTACTATATACCATAACCATAGCAGGAAAGGGATTACATGGAGTGTCCACCAGATAACCAGCCCCAGAAGGAGAAGTCCAGGGAAACCATCCATATGGGACTGACCCCGTTTGAGAGACGTGCACTTGAGGCTTCTATCAGGAAGAACTGGAGAGCGCTGGAACTCTTAAGCCAGCACTGAGAAGATATCTATC
>JAAZID010000389.1 GCA_012510295.1 Methanomicrobiales archaeon
AGTCCTCGACTACAACTGCATAAAGGGGGTCGTCGGGCAGTTCGACCACCAGGTTATCCTCAACGCAGAAGACCCCATGGTGGCGAGCATTGAGGCGTTCCACCCGGTCATCACCACGCCCGGCGATCCGACGAGCGAGCTCATCGCCGCGCTGATCGCCGGTATGATCGATGCCGAGGCGAAACGGCAGGGACTCGATGCGCGCGTGGCAAAGATCCGGGTCTGGGAATCGACGTCCTGCTACGCAGAGCGCACGTATGATCGTCAGTGAGCTGTTCCGGAGTCTCCAGGGCGAAGGGAAGAACCAGGGCCGGCCCTGCACCTTCATCAGGCTTGTAGGCTGCAACCTCAGGTGCGCCTGGTGCGACACCTCCTACGCCTACGAGGGCGGGGTGGAGATGAGCGTTGCAGAGGTCCTTGACCACGTCTGGCTGCAGAACGGGAAGTATATATCCATCACCGGCGGGGAACCGCTCCTCTGGGCAGATGAAGTTTTCGAGCTCCTCAAGAGGTTTGCCGTCCATGACTACCAGGTCGAGATCGAGACGAACGGCACCATCGACTTCCGGGAGATGCAGCCCTACGCCTCCATCTGCATGGACGTCAAATGCCCGTCTTCGGGGGAGGAGAGCGATCTCTCCCTCCTCCGCCACATCACGCCCCGCGACTCCGTCAAGTTCGTCGTCGCGGATGAGACCGATCTCCACTACGCCTGTGCGGTGATCGATCGCTTTGAGATCCGGGGAGAGGTCTTCATATCGCCGGTCGAGGGGTCTGATTACCGCGCCATCGCGGAGTACATCGTCAGGGAGGATCTCCCTGTGCGGTTTCAGGTGCAGCTCCACAAAGTTCTCGGGGTGAGATAAATGAGGGCGGTATGTCTCCTCTCGGGCGGCATGGACTCTTCAACGCTCGCGTATGTGGCAAAGGATATGGGCTACGATCTTATCGCGCTCCACTTCACCTACGGCCAGCGCACCGAGGCAAAAGAGCGTGCATGTGCCCGGACCATCGCACAAATGCTCGATGCGGTGGAGTTTGTCGAGATCGGCCTTGAGCACTTCAGGGTAATCGGAGCATCGAGCCTGACCGATCCGGAGATCCCGGTCGAGGAGTACACCGACGAAAAAGAGACCATGCCGGCCACCTACGTCCCGTTCAGGAACGCTAACCTCCTCGCCATAGCGACCAGCCTTGCGGAAGCCCGCCGGGCGGAGGCGATCTTCATCGGCGTCCAGACCGCTGACTACCCCGGGTATCCCGATTGCCGGCCGGAGTTCATCGAGGCCTTCCAGAGGGTGATCGACCTCGGCACGGCGGCAGACCCCGGGATCACCCTCATGACCCCCTTTGTCCGGATGACGAAGGCCGAGATCTTGAGCGTGGGGCTCGCGCTCGGTGTCCCCTACGAGGAGACCTGGTCATGCTACCAGAATAACGACCGGGCATGCGGGGTCTGCTCATCCTGCCACTATCGCCGGGAGGCGTTCCGCGCGGTAGGGGTGCACGACCCTATCGAGTATGAGGAATAACCATGGAAACCTGTAGTTCTGGGAGATTTACCGTTGAGAAGAGAGAAGTCGTCCTCCCGTCCGGGAGGAAGAAGGAGCGGGTGGTCGTCCACCCCGGCGGAGCGGTCGCCATCCTCCCGGTCGAGGGGGATGACTGCTACCTCATCAGGCAGTTCCGGTTCGCCATCGACGACTACATCCTTGAGGCGCCGGCGGGGACCATCGATGCGGGAGAAGAACCGCACGAGACCGCCTACCGGGAGCTTATCGAGGAGACCAGGATGAAGGCGGAGACATTCATCCCGAAGGGCTGGATATACACATCGCCCGGCTACACCGATGAGCGGATCTGGCTCTATGTCGCGTCAGGGCTCTCACCGAGCTCTGAGTACCAGATGGATGACGACGAGGATATCGAGGTCGTCCGCACCCCCATTGCAGACCTCGCGGCGATGATCGCGGATGGGCGGATCGTCGATGCAAAGACGATCTGTCTTATCTGTCGCTCCCTGTGGTGAGGGGTGCAAAAGTGGTAGACCGGAGCGCTGGCGAGAGGATCGATAGAATGTGCGCAGATTTATGCCATCTCCGGATAAATGTATAGTAGCTCCGATATGAATACTATTCAGCTGGCCTGGTGAACGTTCAGATGGAAGAGACGCAAGAGTTAGACACCGCGCGAAAGCGCTATGAATTTAAAAAGATGCTTGAGAGGCTTGCGGAGAAGGAAGGGAGCGGTACCGAGCTGATCACCCTCTATATACCCCCTGATAAGCAGATATACGATGTTACCGCCCAGCTCCGTGATGAGTTCGGACAGTGCGCAAACATCAAGAGCAAACAGACCCGGACAAATGTCCAGAGTGCCATATCCTCGATCCTCGCCCGCCTCAAGTACTATAAGCGCCCGCCGGAGAACGGTATGGCAGTCTTCTGCGGCGCGATCAATATCGGCGGCGACCGCACGAGCCTCGACTGTGAGATAATCGAACCCCCCGAACCGCTCAACATCTACCTCTACCGGTGCAGCTCGACGTTCGAGCTCGAGCCCCTGCAGGCGATGCTCGGCGAGAAGGAGGTCTACGGGCTGATCGTCATCGATCGACGGGAGGCCTACATCGGATTCCTGCGCGGGAACCGGATAGAACCTGTCAGCGGCGTCACATCGATGGTCCCGGGGAAACAGCGGAAAGGTGGTCAGTCGAGTGCTCGTTTCCAGCGACTGCGCCTGATCGCCATCAACGAGTTCTACAAGAAGGTCGGTGACCGGGCGAGCGACATATTCCTCGCTGAGAAGGACTTCTTCGAGCGGTTCAAAGGCGTGCTGATCGGCGGCCCGACACCGACCAAGGAGGAGTTTGAGGCCGGCGCCTACCTCCACCACGAGCTCCAGAAGCGGATCATCGGGCTCTTTGATGTCGCTTACACAAACGAGACCGGACTTTCCGAGCTCGTCGAGAACGCGGCGGATGCCTTAAAAGACCTCGATATCATAAAGGAGAAGAACGTGATGAACCGGTTCCTCCAGGAGCTGGTCAAGGATGATGGTGCGGCCGCCTATGGCGAGGAGAGCGTCAGGAAGAACCTTGAGATCGGCGCCGTCGATACCCTCCTCCTCTCCGAGAAACTCCGGCGGGCGAGGTTGAAGCTCGCCTGCCCGAACGATGACTACACCGAGGAGAGGACGGTCAGCATCGAACCCGGGAAGCATATCAAGGATATCGACTTCGGCACCTGCCCAAAGGACGGGGCATCGCTCTACGTGGCCGAGGAGACCGATATCATCGACGAGCTGACCGCGCTTGCCGACCAGAGCAGTACGGCCGTCCGGATCATATCAGACGACTTTGAGGAAGGCTCGATGCTTTACAACGCATTTGGCGGGATCGCAGCAATTCTTCGTTACAGGACCGGATACTGATGTTTCAGGAGAAATACCAGCAGATTGAGCGCATGCTCCGGGCATGCACCGGCGAGGAGGATGTCCTCCTCACGGCGGGCGGGGATCACGCCGATCTCGCCTCGACGGTAGCATTTAAACTTGCAAAGCAGCAGAGGAAAGCCCCCCACCTGATCGCCGGGGATATCGCGGAGAGGATCGCGGCCGACCCGGACTTCGGCGATATTCAGGTCGAGGCGACGGGCCCCTACATCAACTTCAGGTTCGGCCCCTCCCTCCTCGGAAGAGCGGTCCGGGAGGCCCTTGAGCCCGGTTACGGGGGTCACCCCCGTCGCTCCGAGCGGGTGGTGCTTGAGCATACCAGCGCAAACCCAAACGGTCCCCTCCATGTCGGCCACATCCGAAACACCGTCATCGGCGATTCCCTCGTCCGGGTGTTCCGGAAAGCCGGGTATCCGCTTGAAGCCCAGTATTACATAAATGACATGGGCCGTCAGGTCGCGATCGTCGCCTGGGGCCTCGATCACCTCGATATCACCCGCGAGGAAGGCGAGAAAGAGGACCACTACGTCGCGCGGGTCTATGTCACGGCGAACCGCGAGATCCAGGAGGATCCCGGTATCACCGATGAGATCGATCACCTCATGCAGGAGGTGGAGCGCGGTGACCCCGGGACATCGAAGAAGTTCCGGGCTGCGGTCTCCCTCTGTATCTCCGGCATCAAGACGACCCTTGCCGCCCTGAACGCCCACCATGACCGG
>JAAZID010000390.1 GCA_012510295.1 Methanomicrobiales archaeon
ACGCGAGATTGACGTTCACCGGTCCTGTAGAGGCTGCAAGAACCTCTTTTGGATCCCGGTTCCCGAAGAACCCCTCCTCATCGAGCGCCGCCCGGAGTTCATCGGCGCTGATACCGTAGTCCCTGAGGAGGTAGTCGGCCTGGTACCACCGCCGTGCCCGCCAGGATGGGGTGTCCGGGTGCGATTCCAGGGGGGTTCCGGGCAGGGCGCAGAACGCCGCGAAGTGGATCCGGAAAGGCCGGATCCGCCGGTACTGGTCGGCGACGCAGGTGAGGAGCTCTGCGTCGGTCTCCCCCGCCGCCCCGACGATGATCTGGGTGATGTGATTGCCGGGCTTCTCCTCCGCGACCCAGGCCTGGCGCTTCAGGATATCCTGCCGGTAGTCCTTCACCCCGGCGATGCCCCCGAGGCGGTCGGGGGATGTCGTCTCCAGGTTGATGCTGATCCGGTTCGCAACCCGGGCGGCGTCGTGGATATCCGCCCGGGTAGCGCCGGGGAGGATCTTGAGGTGCATGTAGCCGTCGTAGCCCCGCCGGCGCAGGATCTCTCCCGTCTCCACGATATCATGCATGACCAGATCGACATCCCCCGGTATACCGGAGCTCAAGAATAAGCCGCCGACGAGACCCTCCCGCCAGAGGTCGAGGAAGGTCGCCGCGAGTTCCTCGGGAGAGAAACTCATCCGTTCCCGTTGCAGGCGTATGGAACAGTAGGCACAGTCATAGGAACAGGTTCCGTGGAGGAGGACTTTCAGCATCCGGCTGCATCCGCCGGCCCGGGGGTTGTAGGTGATGCAGGGTGCGGCTGAGAGGAACCTGATACACTCCCCCGGGCTACAGATATCAAACCTCCCGGCGGCGGTGAGGTGCGTGAGTTTCTGCTCCTGCATCGACATATAGGAAGCATCGATCTTTGGTATAAAGAGCCTGCCGCGTGCGGGGTGGAAGTGTTTTTCTCCGGTCAGGGGGCAGATTATCCGGACCAATTATATATTAAGGGCAATATATAGTCCCGAGAACAGCATGTTCAGTTCTTTACAGGATTCAAAAAACTATATCACACGTACCGATGCCCGGGCCGCCCCGGTGCGGCGCGCGGCAAAACAGACCCTTCCCCCCCCTGGACGGCTTTCCGGCCGGGGATCGCGTCGCCCGCGAAGAGGCGCCCATGCCGACACCATCACAAAACTCGGGCGAAGCCTGATCCATCACGGTCCCCATAACGACCGAATCTTTCTCTATCACCTGGATGAGGCAGACCTTCCCGGGATCACCGACCGCCTTAGCGCGCTCGCAGGAGACCGGGGTTACTCGCGGATATTTGCGCGAATCCCTGCCCCGGCCCACGATCACTTCGTAGCGCGCGGGTATGCCTCCGGAGCATGCCTTCCCGGCCTGTTCCGCGGTAGGGTGGATGGTTACTATATGGCAAAATACCTCGATGCCCCCGGGACTGGTACGGCCGGTATCGATGCGGTCCTCTCGATCGCGCGGGAAAAAGCCCGGTCGGGCGCGGTGGAGATGGCGATCGGACCGGACTTCACCGCTACCCCTGCCACGCCCGGGGATGCCCCGGCGCTTGCGTCGATCTACCGGGAGGTCTTTGAGACATATCCGGTTCCCATACACGACCCGGCCTACCTTGCAGGGGAGATGCAGAAGAACCTCCGGTGTTTCTGTATCCGTGGATCCGGTGACCGTATCGCCTCGGTTGCCGCGGCGGAGGTGGATAGTGCCGGTAAATTTGCAGAGATG
>JAAZID010000391.1 GCA_012510295.1 Methanomicrobiales archaeon
CACCGCCCTCACCCACTGTAACGCCGGGGCGCTCGCCTGCCGGTGCTGGGGGACGGCGCTCGGGGTGATACGGTCGGCGGTCGCCGCCGGAAAGGACGTCCGGGTGATCGCCTGCGAGACCCGGCCGCTGAACCAGGGGTCGAGGCTCACCTGCTGGGAGCTCGCCCGGGATGGTATCGACGTGACCCTCATCCCGGACTCCTCGGCCGCGTACATGATGCGGAAGGGGGCGATCGACCTCGTCATCGTCGGTGCGGACCGGATCACGAAGGACGCAGTCTTCAATAAGATCGGGACATACATGCACGCCGTCGCCGCCCACCATCACGGGATACCGTTCTATGTTGCAGCGCCGATCTCAACGTTCGACCTCACGCGGACCGAGGAGGAGGTCACCGTCGAGGAGCGGGACCGGGCCGAACTTGCATACTGCGGCGATCGCCAGCTCGCACCCGATGATGTGGCTGTGCTCAACTACGCCTTCGACGCCACCCCCCTCGACCTCGTCGATGCGATCATAACCGATATCGGGGTGCTCCGGCCACCATACGCTGAATCGTTCAGGTTGCTCAAATAACAGGAGAAAATATGACATTCTTTGAGACTGAGATCTGGGTTGGGTTGATGACCCTTATCGGGGAGGTTACGTTCTTCCTCGTCCTCGGCATGGTGCTTGCGGCGATCACCCTTGCGATCATCGCCACCGCATCGATTACCCGGGGGAAGTTCTACCTCCCCCGGATCCTGATACCCGGTATGGTCCTCCTCGAAGGGCTCGTAAAAGCGTTCTGCAAGCTCCTCGGTCTCGATGACAAGGATCTCATCACGTTCTTCATAACACTCAGGAACACCATGAACAAACAGGCCTTCGCTGAGACCCCGCTGGAGCGCCGCGCTATCTTTCTGCCCCACTGCCTGCGTTCAGCGGAGTGCCCGGCACACCTGACACCCGAGGGCCTGAAATGCCGGCGATGCGGCCGCTGCCCGGTCGGGGAGAATGTAGAGTGGCTTGAGGGGATCGGGTATCACGTCTTTATCATCCCGGGCTCGACGTTCGTCAAGCGGATGGTCAAAAAGTATCGCCCGCAGGCTATCATCGGCGTCGGTTGCCTCATGGAGGTAAAAGAGGGGATCGATATGGCTGACCGGATGGGGCTTACCGCCATCGGTGTGGTGAACTTCAAGGATGGCTGTGTGGAGACGATAGCAGACTGGACCGGGGTGAGGGATGCCGCCCTGATCGGTATCGAATCCCCGTCAGGTTCCGTAGACCTTCACAGCCCTGCCGAATAATCGCTCGCTCGCGACCTTACCGTAGACGAAGATCGTCTCTTTGCTGTTGACATCGCCGACCTGAACGCCCGGCCGGAGGGTGATGTCCCCCCCGGCCTGGATGGAGTGAAGGTGCGCATTATCGCAGATGGTGGCGGTCTCAAGGACGGTGAGCGGCCCTTTTACCCTGGCATCGTGGCCGACGACGACCTTCTTCGCCTCGACGTGCCCACCGACCGTTGAGTATGGTCCGAGTTCGAGGCAGCCGGCAACGACTACATTGCCCCAGATGTGTGTATCCGGAGGGGTGATGAAATTGCCATCTATCTTCACGTTTCCGTCGAAAAAGGAACCTCTCGGTGCTATATATGTGTCCCCGTGCCGGTAGATTTTCATGAAGACCTCTCAGATAACAACTTGGTCCGCAACCAGATAAAATTATCAGTGGTATTGTCGCAAAATTCGGGAGTGGCCGACCATCGCCTGGATCAGGGGATTGGTTCAGGAAGTGGCATGCGAGACCAAGGTGAGGCATAACGAGAGGTTGTGTGCAGGAAGGCGACCGCTTACATGATCGCGGCGATCGCAAAGACCGCGAGCGCGGCAAACATCCCGGCCCGGAGGATCGATGTCGCCCCGGAGTCCCGGATACCGTTCGGTGTTCTGCACCGTAGCCCCCGCGAAGCCCCGAAGAGGATGACCGCATCCACAAACCCGATGGCGATGAGGTAGAAGATACCCCACCAGTCGCCGACGGGGAGTACGCTCGCCACCACAGCGCCGCAGGCACAGGTGAACGCCACCACCCCGG
>JAAZID010000392.1 GCA_012510295.1 Methanomicrobiales archaeon
ACGGTCATGGAAGACGTCGTCAATACCGTCACTGAGCTGGGCCCAAGCCCACTCAATGAATTTGCCAGATAAATAACAATACAATACCAGACAGGGGATGAATAATAATGGCAATCATAGTGAATCTGATCACGGGACGCTCGATCCAGCAGGGGGTGTCGATGGAGGCGGGGAAGGATAAACCCGCCTACACCGCCGCCTGCGGGATCATTGAGCTCGACCCGGCGGATTTCAAGAGACTTGGAGCTTTCCGCAACACGAACGTACGCGTAACCAGCAAGTACGGTAGCGTCATCGTCAAGGCGGTCGAAGCGACCCAGGGGCCCCACCCCGGTGTAGCGTATATACCGATGGGACCCTGGGCAAACATGGTGATCAACCCGAATACCTACTCAACCGGGATGCCCACATTCAAGGGCACACCTGTTGAGGTGGAGATAGCCAAGAACGAACTGATTCTCGGTTCGCTTGAGCTGGTCCGTAAGGGATGCAGGGGTGAGCTCGCATGACAAAGACCATAACTGACGTGATCTGTCCGTTCTGCGGGACGCTCTGCGACGACCTTGAGGTCGTCGTCAGCAAAGATGGAAAGAAGCTCCTGGAGGTTTACAACGCTTGTGCCATCGGTGCCGAGAAGTTCCTCCACTCTCAGGCAGAGGACCGCCTCACCCGGCCTCGTATGAGGCAGGAAGATGGATCCTGGAAGGAGATCACCTACGATGAGGCGATCGAGTATACTGCAAAGATACTCACTGAGGCTAAAAAACCCTTGATGTACGGCTGGAGTTCAACGAACTGTGAGGCACAGGGCGTCGGATCCGAGATAGGTGAGTACGTCGGGGCGGTCATGGATAACACCGCGACCGTCTGCCACGGGACATCGCTCATCGCCGTTCAGGATATCGGTATACCGAGCTGCACGCTCGGTGAGGTCAAGAACCGTGCCGACCGTATAGTCTTCTGGGGCTGCAACCCGGCACATGCTCATCCGCGACATATGTCGCGCTACTCGATCTTCCCACGGGGATTCTTCACCGGTAAGGGACATACAGGCCGCAAGATGGTCGTCGTCGACCCGAGGGTCACCGATACCGCTCGCATCGCGGATGTCCACCTGCAGATCGAGCAGGGACGCGATTACGAGCTCCTCGATGCGCTCCGTGTGGCATTCAAAGGTGAACAGCTCCCGGATGTCGTCGCTGGCATCCCGAAGGAGAAGATCATTGAGGTCGCGGATACGCTCAAGAGCGGCCGGTTTGTGATCATCTTCTTCGGTATGGGCGTGACCCAGTCACTCGGGAAGAACCATAACATCGATGCAGCAATCGCGGTCACACGTGACTTAAACGAGTACACGAAGGCCGCCATTATGCCGATGCGCGGGCACTACAACGTCACCGGTTCCGGCCAGGTCTGGGGCTGGCAGTTCGGGTTCCCCTTCGCGGTGGATCTCTCCCGCGGATTCGCCCGCTACAACCCGGGAGAAACAACTTCGAACGATCTGCTCCGCCGGGACGAGGTAGATGCTGTCTTCGTTCTCGGAAGCGATCCCGGTGCGCACTTCCCCTTCAGCTCGGTGAAGAAGATCTACGGTCTTCCCTCGGTCGCCGTCGAACCGCATGAGACCCCGACTACCGAGGTCTGCAAGGTCCATGTTCCGGTC
Organism: Methanomicrobiales archaeon; assembly: GCA_012510295.1. Classification (GTDB taxonomy): domain Archaea; phylum Halobacteriota; class Methanomicrobia; order Methanomicrobiales; family Methanoculleaceae; genus Methanoculleus. Next base: position 1,664 of record JAAZID010000392.1, read on the forward strand.
GCCTTCGTGGGCGTCGAGGTGGGCGGGTGCGCCTACCGGATGGATAACGTACCGATCGAGACGAGAAAGGTTGTAGATGCTCCTGAGGGTATGATGACCGATGAAGAGTTCCTCACGCACGTCCTCGCACGTGTCAAAGAGATCAAGGGGATATAAGGGATGACAGAATATCTTATCAAGAACGGTTTCGTCTTCGACCCGGTGCTCGGGATCAGGGGTGATGTGGCCGACGTCGCAATCAAGGACGGCAAGATCGTCGAGACGAACGCGGTCAAGAGTCCGAAGGTCATCGATGCTACCGGCAGAACCGTCATGGCAGGCGGTGTCGATGTCCATGCCCACGTCGCCGGTCCGAAGGTGAACATCGGCCGGAACTTCCGGCCGGAAGACAAACTATTCAATACCCGGCCCGGTCGCGGCGTCGAGCGGATGCAGGGCGGGTTCTCGGTGCCGACGACCATCAGGACCGGCTACAACTATGCCCGCATGGGGTATACGACCGTTATGGAGGCGGCCATGCCGCCGCTCTATGCCCGGCACACCCACGAGGAGATGCGGGACACACCGATCATCGATCAGGGCGCTTTCCCGGTCTTCGGGAACAACTGGTTCGTACTCGAGTACCTCAAGAACAACGAGATCGAGAACGCGGCGGCCTACATCGCATGGCTCCTCCGCGCCACGAAAGGCTACGCGGTCAAGGTCGTCAACCCCGGCGGTACCGAGGCATGGGGCTGGGGCCTGAACTGTGAGAACGTCCACGACCCGGTCCCTTACTTCGATATCACCCCGGCACAGATCGTGAAGGGGCTCATCGAGGCAAACGAGTACCTGGGTCTCCCGCACTCGATGCATATCCATGCAAACAACCTCGGGAACCCCGGCAACTATACGACGACGCTCGATACCTTCAAGATCTCAGAGGGGATCAAGCCGAAGGGCCGGTTCGGTCGCGACCAGGTGATGCACCACACCCACGTCCAGTTCCACTCCTACGGGGGCGACTCCTGGGGGAATATGGAATCCAAAGCGGATAGTATCATGGACTACGTGAACTCCCATGATAACATCACCATCGACATGGGTCAGGTGACGCTCGATGAGACCACGACCATGACCGCCGACGGACC
>JAAZID010000058.1 GCA_012510295.1 Methanomicrobiales archaeon
CTCAAGGGCGGAGGCTACTACCGTGTCGGGCCGCTTGCCCGGCTTAATGTCGTGGAGAAGATGGGAACCGAGCATGCGGACAGCGCCCTCGCCGAGTACCGGGAGCGGTTCGGCACCGTTACGCAGGCCACGCTCGCCTACCACCTGGCACGCTACATAGAGTTTCTCTCTTCGTGTGAACGGGCGGTCGATCTCCTCTCAAGCCCGGAGATCACCGCCTCCGACGTCAGGGCCCCGGTGGGGAAGGTTGTGAACCGGCGGGGTATCGGGATCACCGAGGCCCCCCGGGGAACCCTGATCCACGACTACACCGTCAGCGAATCGGGTATGATTGAGCGGTGCAACCTCATCGTTGCGACATGCCAGAACAACTACGCGATCGACCGGGGTGTGGAGGATATGGCCCGCCGGGTGGTGGAGAACGGGGCGTTGACCGAGGGGGCGGCGAACCGTATCGAGATGATCATCAGGGCGTATGACCCCTGCATCTCGTGCGCGACGCACGCGATCGGGCGGATGCCTCTGCAGATTGAGTTTGTCAGAAGATGAGTGAGGTGAAAAGAGATGTTAAGACAGATCCTGGGAGAATTTCTCAAACTTGATGGAGTCACCGCTGCGGTTGTGGCGGGACGGGATGGCTTTGTGATCGAGAGTGTCGTCGCCGGCGACGTGGATGTCGAGGCGCTGGGCGCGATGGCATCGACGGGCATGGGTACGTCTGAAGCGATGAGCAACGAGCTCGGGAAGGGGGAGATGCACCAGATGATCGTTGAACTGGAGAACGGCCCTATCCTCCTCTCCCCACTCTCCGATGACGAACTTATCGCCATTGTAGCGAACGCAAACGTCAATGTCGGGCGGATCCGCTACGAATTGAAGAAGAACAAGGACCGGATAATCGCTGCCCTGTGAGACCGATGCTACCGGATGGCGTCTCGCTTGGACGATTGCAGGGACCTCTTGGGGGCCTTGCATCCATCAGCCCCGGTTTCACGGGCGCAGTGCGCATCAGCGGTTCCGGAGGGGTTGGTTTTGTTCTCCTCCAGGGCGGAGATCCGTATGCGGCCGCGTTTGAGGCGACCGGTGAGAGTCAGCCCCTCAACGGATACGAAGCCTACCGGTACCTGCTCGACCAACCGATGCTCGCGTACGAACTCATCGCGTATACATCCGGGGAGACCGGGATTGCCCGGGCGGTCTCAGAGAAGGCCGGGTGCCTGATGGGCGAGGGCGGCGTAGGACCGGCCGTTCCTGCTGAGTCACCCGATGCCGGGTATCTCGAACGTATCGCGCGCCAACCGGGTGTCATCGCCGTCTCAGCCTTCCACGAGGGGTTTGCCCTCCAGTCGCTGGGTAGCGCGGATTTTGAGCAGGTGGCTGCGGTCGCTGAGGATCTGCTCCGCGCCGGCACCCGTATCACCGGGGATATGGATATGGGGGATCTCTCCCAGGTGATCCTTGAGACCCCGGCAGGGAAGATCATCATCGCACCCTACCGTGACCTCTCGATCTGCGTGCTGGCAAGGCCCGATGCAAACCTCGGCCTGATCAGGCTCTCGATACGGAGCATACCGGGTCGGAACGATCCCTGAGGGCGGGGACTCCGCCGGGGTGTTGCCGCCCGGAGCCCCGGTTCTCTTAACGGGAGGGTGCGTGTGGTCTGGATTTTGCCGGGATTCCTCAACCGTTCATCCAGAACCGTTCTCCTGGCATTCCCTATCTCTTCAGCCCAAATAGTGAAATACCAGGGGCACACTATATCAGATCGGTAACCGTCCCATAACGAACTCACGATTATCGGGAAGGAGGTTGTGATATGAAGAAAGGTTTTGCAACAAACATCGAGAAGGATACCGTGGAGAATACCTTATTCCGCAAGGTTCTCTACACTGGAAAGTTCAGCCAGCTTGTGCTCATGTGCCTGAAACCCGGCGAGGAGATCGGCGAGGAGGTACACGATGACATCGACCAGTTCTTCAGGTTTGAGGAAGGGGAGGGGATTGTCATGATCGATGGTGTAAATCATGTTGTTGAGGATGGTAGCGCTATCATTGTGCCAAACGGCGCGAACCACAACGTCATCAACACATCAAAGACAGAACTCCTCAAACTCTACACGATCTACTCACCGCCCGAGCACCGGGACGGGGTTATCCACAAGACCCGTGAAGAGGCCATGGCCCAGGAGGAGCACTTCGACGGGAAGACGACGGAGTAGATCCTCTACTCCGGAACCAGTTCCTCTTTTTTGTCTCTGGACACGGGCTTATGCGGCCGGTATGAATCCCATCCGCATGAGCAAAGTCTCTCAGTCCCGCACGATCTCGCCGCCCGCTTCCCGAATGGTCTTCTCGATATGCTGGAGCAGGTCGGCGTTGTGGGTGGCAAGGCCGAGCAGCGAAAAGCCCGCCACGAGCGGGATGGGTTTGAAGATCGCAAGCGGTGGTTTTCCGTCCTGGAGCGGACTTTCTCCCGGGGCGATGACGAGGGTCGTTCCGTCTCCCCAGACGGCGAGGTTACCGTAGCCCTGTGCATCCCAGATCTTTTTGATGATCTCGCGTGTATGTAACATTATTCTCTCACCGGAAGTGGGCCCGGAGAGGGTATCAACCTTCCGGATGGCGGCGGTGCTGATCGGGAACATCATCTGCTGGCGGCAGGAGCAAGGGGTCAACATTAAGGCTTTTCAGGCATGAGTTGTAATGATAAATGACGATCGGTCTTGAGATTATATTCCTCGGCATATCACTGCTAATTCTCATCAGTATCATCGCAAATAAGTTCTCAGAGAGACTCGGCGTCCCGGCGCTCCTCATATTCCTCATCGTCGGGATGTTCGCAGGTTCGGAGGGTCCGGGCGGGATTCCGTTCAATGATCCGACAATCGCCCAGACTGTCGGGGTCATCGCGCTCGCCTACATCCTCTTCGCCGGCGGTTTTGATACCCGGTGGGAGGAGGTCCACCCTATCTTCTGGCCGGCGATCGCCCTCTCGACCGTCGGGGTCGTCCTGACTGCGGTCTTCCTCGGTCTGTTTGCATGTTTTGTCCTCGGTCTCTCCCCGCTCACCGGGTTACTCCTCGGGGCGGTCGTCTCATCCACCGATGCGGCAGCGGTCTTCTCGGTCCTCCGGATGGCCCGGGCACGCCTGAAAGGAAACCTGCGGCCGTTCCTTGAGTTTGAATCGGGGAGCAATGACCCCATGGCGATATTCCTCACCACCGGTATCATCGCCCTGATACTCACCCCCGGCACATCGATACTCACGCTCATCCCTATGTTCGTGCAGCAGATGCTTGTCGGGGGACTCCTCGGGTTTGTGCTGGGGAGGGGCGTCGTCCTCCTCATCAACCGCCTCAAACTCGAGTCGGAGGGGCTCTACCCGGTCCTCACCCTCGCCATGGTGCTGCTGATCTACGGTCTGACCGCTACCCTGGGGGGCAACGGGTTCATCGCCGTCTACGTCAGCGGTCTTGTTATCGGAAACAGTATCGTCGTCTACAAAAAGAGCCTGATCCGGTTCCATGACGGTATCGCGTGGTTGATGCAGATCATCATGTTCCTCGCTCTCGGCCTGCTCGTCTTCCCCTCAGACCTTGTGAAGGTGATGATCCCCGGGCTCCTCATAGCATTCTTCCTGTTGCTGGTCGCCCGACCGATCGCTGTCTTCCTCACGCTCCTGCCCTGGAAGATGCCGCTGAATGAGAAGGTTCTCGTCTCCTGGGTGGGGCTCCGGGGGGCTGTCCCGATCATTCTTGCGACCTACCCGCTCGTCGCCGGTGTGCCGGACGCGGCACTGATCTTCAATATCGTCTTCTTCATCGTTCTCGTCTCGGCGCTCATCCATGGGACATCCATCCCCACGGTCGCCCGGTGGCTCGGCCTCGCCGCACCCCTCCAGGAGAAGCGCAAGCTCTCCCGGGAGTTTGAGGTGGATCCGGACACACCGAGCGAGCTCATCGAGCTGACCATACC
>JAAZID010000393.1 GCA_012510295.1 Methanomicrobiales archaeon
AGCTCAGCCCGGATCCTCTCAAGGCCGGTGCCAAATTTTTCCACATACCCGGCTTTCGCAAAGATATCCGCGATCTTTGGGTTCCTATGGTAGGGGTAGTGTTGCGAGAGGATCTTTTCGAGCGTAATATCTGCGGGAAAATGGGCAGGGTTCAAGAATTGAATGCGGTCGTCATACATCCGTATGATGCTCGGAGTTCTGTTATCGAAGTAATCGCGGTGAATAAGCAGGTTCAGTAGCGCTTCACGGAGAGCTGCTACCGGGTACTCAGGGATCTCCTTTCGCCTGAAGGAATCGGCGACTGCGTTGCCGGATGGATCGTAGACGATCGTCTGCGCCGCAAGAAGATACTCTTCCGCACGTTCCAGGAGCTGGAAGAGATTTCCTGATATATTCTTCGGGTTAATCAGTGCCATCTCATCGTTTATCCGGGCGATCCGAAGCCCTGCATTTCTGAAATGAGACTGAGGATTCTTCCCGAAGAGAATGCACGCAGCATGGGTGATCTCTCCGTCCGGGGTGATCAGGCCGAGACGCCGGAGAACCGCCTCCTTATCCTTGATGTCGGGGATCTCGCTTCTTGCGACACGGCCCCGAAGCAGATCCATGAAGTTTTGCACCGTCTCGTCATCGATATCATTGAGGGTGCAGTCGCCCACGAGATCTTCCCAGCTGGCATCCTCCAGAAACTTCCTCCTGAGTTCGTCGGGATCGAACTCCCGGACGGTATCGCCGACCCGGGTGTAGTACACCCCCCTGTAGGAGACCGGCTTTCTCTGAGGATTTACCTTGACGGTGAGGATCGCCTTGCCGCCGGCGGGTATCTCATCGATGACCGGATGTATGCCGAGGCTGTCGCTGATCCTGTTTGCGAGCTCGGAGAGTTTCTCTCCCCGGCAATCAAAACCTGTCACAGCACGGGTCTTATCGTTGACCCCGAGCACGACAAACCCGCCCTCAGTATTCGAGAAGGCAGAGAGCAGTTTGAAGAACGACTCCGATACCGTCTCCTTGAAGTCAAGGTGTCTCCCTTCGTGCAGTAACAGGAACTCCTCAAGGGATGTGTATGGGTACTGTCCCGGATAGTCCGGCTCGGCTATCACCTCCACCGGCGGGTGCTGGTTGCAGAGGGGGAGCGGAGCGGAGGGGTTCTCATTCGGGATCATAATCTGGATAAGTCTGTCAACCGGAAAAAGCATAAAGATAGTTGTTAAGCGACGGTGCCTGGAAAACAGGCCTATCAAACCCTGGTCTACCAGAGCAGAGGGGTGAGCCTGAATGGCATGGGAAACGCCCTTTTTTATCGAGAGTTTTCCGATATTCCTCACGCCCGGTCACACTGTCTATTCAGGCTGGGACACAAGTAGAAAATGAGCCGGCTGATTATAAAGGTAAGAGGAAAATAACTCCAATTCGGGGTTCTTTCGCGGCACCCGCGGAGTTATGTCCCAGCCTGTATTCGTCCATCATGAGGGGTACCGGAACGGCCAGGGGGGAAGCCACCCGGCGGACCCGGTCTTGCAAGGCGAACCGGGGCATGATGTAGATCGGTAAGATGCTACAGATGACACAACCGGCGAAGGGCGCTTGGGCCGGCCAGGAAAGGATGAGGTGGCCGGCATAATGTATCTGCTGACAGCACCGCCAGACCCGACGCGATCTCCCCCTCCCCTGACACCCTGCGCGGCACCACAAGGAACAGCAAAAATCCGCGAATGTGGAAACCCCCGTCCGGCGCAAAGACCGGGGCCGGCGCGCCCTGTGGGGATCCCGGGGGCATGAGGTAAATTATTCCGGAGAGAACGGCACCTCAGGCTCCGGGGAAATCCCTTCAGAACAGGTAAAGAGAGGTATTTTCAAACCCGAGAACCCATACTTTATGGAGCAAAAATGATCTCGTGGGAAATACTATTCGCTATCTTCTCCAGTCTGATCCTCTTCTTCTACGGGATCGAGAACTTTTCCCGGGAGATCCTCGCGGTCGCGAAAGGCACCTTCTCGACCGTCCTCGGCAAACTAACAC
>JAAZID010000059.1 GCA_012510295.1 Methanomicrobiales archaeon
CACTGGCTGATCCTCCTGCTGGTTATGAGCGTAACAGCGCTCCTTGGATGGTTCGTGACGGTCTATGCGCGGCGGGTCGGGGAGGCAGGGGCCGCCTGAGCCTTTACGCCCGGGAGTATCTGAGGATGAGGTCGGTCGCCGCCCGGATATCCTGTCCCTGCTTTCTTGCTTCAGCGAGGTAGGCAGAGTAGACCTCGTCGGTCACGAGCCGTATCTGCGGGCGGTACATATCGGCGTGCATCATCAGGTCAAAGCACCGGGCTTCGCTCTCCGTCAGGTCAAGCGGCCGGTACTCGCCCATGTGAGGGATAAACGCCGGGTTCTTCTCGCGCGGAGTCTTGATGGCGAGGTCTGCAAGCGGTGTCCCGGGGATGGGTTCGGCGCTGCTCACGAAGACATCGTCGAGAAAGAGGTCTGCGATCAGGTCTTTTGTCGCCTGGTAATCCTTCCCGGTCTCCCCCGGGTAGCCGACGATGAAGCTCCCCGCAACCTTGAGGTTATGCTCGCGGCACCGCTCCACCGCCTCCCTGACCTCGCGAACGGTGGCACCCTTGCCCATCAGCCGGAGAACCCGGTCGCTCCCCGACTCTATCCCGAAGAAGACCCAGCCGATGGTATACCGCCTGATTGCATCCAGTATCTCATCGGTGATGCAGTCCACCCGGATATCGGGGGAAGAGACGTTGCGCGGCCCCATCACCTCCGCCATACCGTGGAGGAGGGTGACGAAGGCCTCCGGGTTCATCTCCCCGCCGGAGGAGGCGTAGAGCGATCCGGTCCCCCCCGAGACCGAGAGCCTTGTTGCTCCAGCCGCCGCAAACGCCCTCACCTCCTCGATGATACTCTCAAGTGGCCGGCTCCGGACCTTCCTCCCGAAGAACCGGGGCACCTGGCAGAAGGTGCACCCGCCGATACATCCCCGGTGGGTCTCGATGTAGGCGCTCGCGCCCCTGATGCTCTGGCTCCCGATATCCTCCGGGATCAGGGGGAGCGCTCGGTCGATCGACGCCGGTGGGGCGGGCGGTGTCACGATCACCCGGTCACCATCGATGTAGGCGATCCCGGGGAGGGTATCCGAGATCCCCTCCGCGACGAGGCGGACCACCGTCTCCTCTCCCTCGCCGACCACCACCGCATCGGGCTCGAGCTCTCCGAGCACGATCTCCGGTGCCGCTGAGACCGGCCCCCCCACATAGACCGTCCCACCACGCTCGCGGTGGGATCGCACCAGGTCCCGGACAGCGGGGTCGAGGAGGTGCTGGGTTGAGTAGAGGCTCGCGAGCAGGAGCGAGCCTTCCGGGGCTATTGCCGTCCGCGTAAGGCATACCTGATGACCTGCGTCGCGGAGGACGCCGCCGATCAGCATGGCGCCGTAGGTGTAGATACCCGGGGAGAAGATCGTGATATCCATGATTAGAGTATCGGCAAAGCAGTATACAAAGTGTGAGGCTTTACCACACCGGGTCTCACAGCGGCACGGACCGCCGGACCTCCGCGACGGTGTGGGCCCTGCGGTCTGTTGCGATGATCAACCTGACCTGGAACCGCATTATCCCGGCGATGAGGGCCTC
>JAAZID010000394.1 GCA_012510295.1 Methanomicrobiales archaeon
ATGATGCAGGTCCGTCCCGTGACCACCTCCTGGGCATCGACGGCGACATCCCGGTCGCCGACCTTCCCGATGACGAGATCCATCCGATAAAATGATCACAGGATGCCGGACGCTTTAAGGTTTAGCTTTGGCTCCATAGAGGTGTATTTGAGTATCAGAGAGAAATTCATTGTTACCTGTTCCGGAGGAGGGATAAAACCACCCCAAGTGCCGAGAATACGCCGAACGCGAGGAAGATCAGGTGCAGGCTCCTCTGGAACTCCGGGAATATCGCCGGCGTGACGACGGTCGACCCCATTATGACCGCAAAGACCACGAGGACCGCTCCCATGGAGAGCATCATGCCAAGCGATCGCATCATCGCCGTCATCGCCGATGCGCTCCCGTAGAACCTCGCATCCACGCAACCCATGATGGCGGTGGTGTTCGGGGATGAGAAGAGCCCGAGCCCGATACCGAGGACTGCCAGGAGCGCGACGATCGCCATAATCGGCGTCGTATCCGATATCGCGGCAAGGCCGAAGAGACAGACGGCCGAGAGCGCCATCCCCACCGAGGCGATATGCCCGGGCTGTACCCGGTCGGCGAGGCGACCCGAGATCGGCGCGACGAAGACCTGGGCGATCGGCTGTACGAGGAGGAGGGTTCCTGCGGCGACGGGCTCGTAGCCCCGTATGTACTGGAGGTAGAGGGAGAGGAGGAACCCGACCGCGTATGTGGCGCTGTAGTTGATCAGGGCGGCGGCGTTTGATGCGGCAAAGACCCGGTTTGACGTAAGTAACGATACCGGGAAGAGGGGGCTTGTGCGCTGCCGCTCCACAACGTAAAAGGCCGCCCCGAGGATGAGCGCCGCTACGAGGAGGAGCATGCCGTCCGGGGTGGTCGCTCTGGCGAGGCCCAGGAAGAGGCAGAAGATGAGGGCGGAAGAGAGTATCAGGCCCGGGACGTCGAAGTCCTCCGGGCGCCGCTCGTTCAGGAACGCCGGGAACCTTCCAGCGTAGGCGAGGGCCGGGATGGCGATGGCCACGGTCACGATGAAGATGCTCCGCCAGCCGAAGAACTGGGTCAGGGCACCCCCGAGGAACGGGCCGAGGGAGAGGCCGGCATAGACTGCGGTTGTGTTGAGCCCGATAGCGTAGCCCCGTTCGCCGGGCGGGTAGAGGCAGGTGATCAGGGCCACGCTGTTTGCGTAGATCATGGCGCCGCCGATCCCCTGCACGAACCGGAAGAGGAGGAGCATGCCGATCGAGGGCGTGAAGACGGAGAGGAGAGAGCCCACGGTGTAGACGACGATCCCGGCCATGAAGACGGTGACCCTTCCCCGGGAATCACCGAGCCTTCCTGCCGGAAGGAGGAATATGACCGATGCGAGGAGGTAGGCACTCGTGACCCAGGCGAGCGTGGCGGCATCGGCGACGAACTCCGCCCCGATCGCAGGGAGCGCGAGGTTGACCGCGGTGCCGGTGAAGGGGTTTAAGAACGTGGCGATGGTGATCAGTATCAGGACAAACCTTCGCGAATACGACTGCTCCTCTTCCTGATCCACTGTTTCTCCCCCGTGCGCCCCGATCCGGGCCTTGCAGTATGAAGTATTCGCGCCCATCGGGGATAAGAGCACTGATGCATTCGGATCGGTATAAGGCGGAAAAGAGGGGAGAGGAAGCGCCCCGGGGAGTGATTCTGGAGGACTCCGCCCCTCAAGCGCATACCGGGGCACCATGCTTCGCAGGGTTTGCACGAGACCGGCCGGTCCAGGCGCCCCCGTGCGCTCCCGCGTGAGAGTGACCGGGACTTCCTACCGCCGGATCGCCCCTGCGATGGCGCCGCCGATCAGGGAGAGCAACCCCTGGTAGATGAACGCCGATACGATGACGATAAGCGACGTCCCGACACCCGCGATGAAACCGAACGCCCCGAGGAGGACCGTGCCGCCTACGAGGAGCAGCACCGCGATGATGATAGCGCCGAGGATGCCGGCGATCAGCCCGGCCTTTGCACCGTTC
>JAAZID010000008.1 GCA_012510295.1 Methanomicrobiales archaeon
CCTATTTACTGCCTCATGAGCAAACCTATACATCAAAGCGCATCCTTGCCGAACGGAGCCCATCCATGCCGAACTGTACAACATTCCTCGACGCCAACGCCCATAACGCCAGAAAACCCGCCCTCATCGTGCCCTCCAGGAACGAATCCTACACCTACGCCGACCTCCTGGACCGGGTCACCCGGATCGGGCGTGGCCTCATCGATCTCGGTATCGAGCGCGGGGATCGGGTCTGCATCTACCTGGAGAGTTCGCCTGAGTATCTCATCAGCTATCTCGCCCTCTGGCGTATCGGCGCCGTCGCGGTCCCGACGAACCGGGTCTATCGGGAGGATGAGGTTCTCTACGCCGTCCGCGACGCGGGGGCAGCAGCCGTTATCACCGACGTGGAAGGGGCGGCCCTCGTCGGCCGCATCCGGGACAAGGCACAGACCCTCCGGCATGTCATCGCGGTCGACGGGGAGGTCTGGGCGGACCTCCTCCGTGCGCCGGCCGGTCTCCGTGCAGCTAACTGCCGGTTCGACGACCTCTGCCAGATCCAGTACACCTCCGGCACCACGGGAAAGCCCAAGGGTGCCATGCTCACCCACGGCAACTGGATGGCGGCGATGGATGCCGAACGTGATGTCCTCGGGATAACCGCAGATGACATCTACCTCGGGATCTACCCCATGGGGCATGTCGGGATAAGCTGGGGACTCTCCACCCTCCGGGCGGGCGGGACCTACGTCGCCATGGAGAGGTTCGACCTTGCTCGTTACCTCACCCTCGCCCGGGAGTACCGGGCCACGATCATCGCCGGGATGCCGCCGGTGATCCACTCCCTCATCCAGACAAAGCCCGGGACCGAGGCGGCCTTCGCCACCGCCAGGGTGATGATCAGCGGCGGCGGCCCCCTGGGGCCCGGCATCTGGAAACCGTTCCACGAGAGGTTCAGGATCCCGGTCGTTAACGCTTACGGCCTTTCAGAGACGATCGTCATCGGAACCGGGACTGCCATCCGCCCTGAACACTACGCGACCGTCGACGAGTTCCGGAGCGTCGGAACACCGGTCGGGTTCTCGGAGGTGAAGATCGTCGATGCAGATGACCCGAACCAGGAGCTCGGGCCCGGGGAAGACGGTGAGGTCGCTCTCCGGGGTCCGGCGGTGGCCTCCGGTTACTGGCAGATGCCCGAGGAGTCCGCAGCCGTCTTCCTCCCGGATGGCTGGTTCCTGACCGGCGATCTCGGTCACCTGGATGAAGATGGGATGCTCTACATAACCGACCGGAAGAAGGACATGATCGTCATGTCAGGCTGGAAGATCTACCCGACCGAGGTCGAGAACGTCCTCGTCCAGCACCCAGGCATCCAGGATGTGGCGGTCTTCGGGTGTCCGGATGAGCGCCGGGGCGAAGTCCCGGTGGCGGTGGTGATCCCCGCATCAGATAACGGCATTGCACCTGACGATATCATCACCTTCGCTAAAAATCAACTCGCGGGCTACAAGGTTCCCCGCCGGGTCATCATCGCAGACGATATCCCACGGGTGAACGGGTGGAAACTCCTCAGGAAGCGCCTCAGGGAAGAGTACTGCATATCCGGTGTATAAGACCGGATCAGGTACCATTAAAAGAAAGGCGGTGAATAGATACCTTCGGAGACACACCCGGGGTAGACCAACGTGGCAGATACCACCAGACGTTCAACAGGGATTATAGGTCTCGATCTCGCGCTCAACGGCGGACTTCCACCGCACGCCCACGTTATCGTCTCCGGTCTTCCCTTAAGCGGCCTTGAACTCCTGGCAGAGCAGTTCTGGAAATCCGGCGAGCAGGAGGGCACGTACCTTATGCTTGATGCCGTGCCGCATGAGGGGATGACCGACGCACGAGGCATGGATCCCGTAGCACTCGCTGGAGCCATGCAAGGGGATCGGATCGTCGTGGACTCTCTCTCCACGCTGATCGGCAAGTGGGGGATCGATACGGTCACCCGGTTCATCCTTGATGACACCCGCGAGGTCATTGAGAGGGGGGCGACCATCATCTACCTCCTCTATACCGGCCTCCACAGCCCTGTCGAGGAGGCCCGGGTGATGCGTGCGGCTGATGTCTTCATCTCCCTCAGGCAGGAGATACACGGGAACGAGTTTGAGCGGACGCTCGCTATCGAGAAGCTTCGAGGCGCAAACGTGCCACAACGGGTGATCCCTTACCACATCATTGCGAAAGGTCTTGAACTCTCGACGACGAGCAGGGTGGTCTAGCCGGTATACCCGGTCCGGACCATCCCTGCTGCGGTCACCATATTCTTCAGTTTTCCAAGCGCCGTTTCGTGTGACTGCATCCGGAGACCACAGTCAGGATCGATGAGCATGGCCTCAGGAGAGAAGACGTCAACCGCAGCCTCGATACGTTTCCGGATAGTCTCGACGTTCTCGATAGCCGGGTCTGCCGAGTCCACGCACCCGTAGCCGATCATCCGGCCGCGTAAATCCCTCTCCGAGAGAAGATCGAGGTTCTCCGGGTTGTTGGCGAACTCAAAATCGAATACCTCTACGTTTGCCCGAAGAACATCATCGATAACCGCCGAGAGATCTCCACAGACATGGAGAGCAACCGGGATCCTGAGCCCGGCAGCGATCGCGTTCACCGCCTCAAGGCCGACAGAGAGCTTCGCGGCTCCTGTGGAGAATATGGGTTCGTCGATCTGGAGAACCGCCACACCGGCGGCCTCAAGGTACGCCGCCTCGACCGCGAGCGCTTGAGCGAGATCCGGGACCAGATCATCCTTGTTCCGGTAGAATGGGGTCTCGATAACCAGGCCGTGCGCGAGTGTGCTCGGGCCGGTGAGGATCCCCTTCACCTTCGGGTGCCGGGAAAGAGCGTATTTTGTATCACCGACCGTTATGGGTTGCCGGGCAGGCTGGACCTTCCCGACGACCGAAGATCCCCGGATGCCGGGGAGATGGGAGGTGAAGGCCCGGATCATGTCACCCCGGACCTGGCCGTCGGATATGATATCGATCCCGGCCGCGACCTGATCGGCGACCGCTACCTCCACCGCGTGTTTCAGGGGATCGGCGATGGCAAAGATCCCCCTTCCCCTCACCACCGGGTAGCTCCCGACAACCGTTGTGGGCAGGAGTTTCTCTATCGGTCTCATGGCGTCAGTCTATGTCGGTCACGCGGAAAGAGTACCGCTTCGCGGATGTTCCCGAGGTCGAGCATCGTCATCACCAGACGCTCAATGCCGAGCCCCCACCCGGCGTGCGGGGGCATGCCGTAGCGAAACGCCTTCAGGTAAAACTCGAACGCCTCGGGCGCAAGACCTTTCGCGCGGATCTGCTCCACCAGGAGGTCGTGGTCGTGGACACGCTGGGCGCCGGAGGAGAGTTCCATACGGGGGTGCATCAGGTCAAACGCCTTGCAGAGCTCAGGCCTGTCCGGGTATGGCATGGCGTAGTAGGGCCTGATATCGGTCGGCCAGTCGACGACGAAATAGTGCCGGCCGATCTCGCTCCCGATCGCCCGCTCGGCCGCCGGGGAGAGATCATCGCCGAACGCGAGTTTCTCCTCAAGGGTCGCATTCGCGATCTCGATCGCCTCGGTGTAGGGGATCCTCGGGAAAGGCTTCTCCGGGACCGAGAGATCGATATCCAGCACCTCCAGGTGTTCACCGCAGGTCTTCGCGACGTAGTCGTAGACGTGGACGATCAGATCCTCAAGGAGGTCCATGACGTCGTTATGGTCGGCAAACGATGCCTCCACATCGAGCGATGTGGCCTCGTTGAGGTGCCGGACGGTGTTGTGTTCTTCGGCGCGGAATATGGGGCCGAGCTCAAAGACCTTCTCAAAGCCCGCCGCCATCATCATCTGCTTATAGAGCTGGGGGCTCTGGTTCATGAACGCCTCTTTCTCGAAGTAGCGATCGGGAAGAGGTCGGTACCGCCCTCGGTGGCGGCGGCGACGATCTTGGGTGTGGTGATATTGATGTAGCCCCGGGAGTGGAGGAATGCGGTTGCGGCACAGGCCACCGCCGAGCGGATGCAGAAGATCGCGCGGACGCGGGGTTTCCTGACATCGAGGAACCGGGAGTCGATCCTGGTATCCATCTCGGCAGGCACTTTCTCGGCAACGTCGAGCGGGAGCGGGCTATCTGCAACGCTGATTATCTCGAGTTCTTCGGGGACGATCTCGCGCCCCCCGGGTGCCTTATCGATCGCTTTGACCCTGCCCCGGACCCTGACGACAGACTCCCGCGAGACCTCCCGGACTGTCTCGACAACCTCTGCCGGAACCTTCTTCTTCGGGATGGTCACCTGGATGATGCCGGTTCGGTCGCGGATCAGGAGGAACGCAAGTCCTCCGAGATCGCGAACCTCATGTACCCAGCCGATGATCTCAGCGGATTCGGATTCCGGGGTTACGGCCCGTATTGGTAAACGCATAGTATAAACCTGGATATACCATGGGTTCCGGGAGGTATTTTGTCTTACGCTCCTGTCTCGGAGGGCGCTCTTCCAGGCGGTCAGGAAAGACCCCTCACTGTATGATCATCCCAGGAGCGTCCCGCCAGTGTACAGTGGATAAGAGTCAGATCCCTGAGACACTCAATCGAGAGTCGTGACGTAGATGTCCTGTTTTTTCTGCGCAGAAAAAGAGGGATGCCGCGGCCTTCAGAGGAAGACTGCCGCAGCGATGACGGTCGTCCAGCGCCCATCCATGACCCCTTCCGCCGACTGGCAGGTATGGGTCGTGCTGATGATCCGGCCGCTGGCCTTGTAGATCTGCTCCCGCTCCTGCCATGCCCGGTCAGGATCGAACTCGATGCCGAGCGTGGTGGCGAGCATGGTTGCCGCGAGATCCTCGGCGTACTCCCCCGAGACCTCTGCTATCTCTCCGAAAGCGTGGTGCTCGGAGAGGTAACCGTAGGCATTGCTCTCTTTCGGCATCGCATGTCCGATGGCGGCGGAGATAAGCCTGCTCGGTTCATTGGTCTCATTCCGGGCCATAACGACGTAGACGATACTGCCTGGCGAGAGGTGCTTTAGCCCTTCCTCCCTTGAGACCAGCTGGCAGTTTGGTGGGAATATACTTGAGACATAGACCAGATTGTACTTCTCGATACCCGCCTGCCTGAGAGCCAGTTCAAACGATGCCAGTTTGTCTTTGTGGGTGCCCTCACCCTTTGTAAAGAAACATTTGGTCGGAACGAACATTAAGGATCATTCTTATCACTTGTATTTTTTAAAATTTTCGGTTATAACAACTACAATTTGAGAAAGGGAATTATTTTGCGTTTGATTTCGCTATATCGCCAAATAAAACAGATAATTTTGAAAACAATTGAAAAAACAGGGGATTTTTTGGTATGCCGGGATTCCCGGGACCGGATCGAGCCGGGATGACGTATACCTGGAAAACGCCCGGAACCGGGATCGTTGCTGTCTCCGGCGATATCACAGTATACCCTGAAACCCACGGCAGGGTAGCACCACCCCGCTGGAGAGAGATGGGGCGCACCACCGGGGGATCCCTGGAGGATATGCTTGAGGTGTACCATATCCATCATGAGGGGTCGTCCCGGGCATGAATCACCTCATATACCTCATTCCATGCAGATGCCGGCATGAGCGATCAATGCTGATGCCGCGTGCCCCCCCATCCCGCCGGGTATCCTGATCACCCCGGGTGATCCTGAAACCCCCACTGCCCGGAGAGGAGGGGGCCCTACACCCCAGGGCCGCGGGGGATGTCCGTCGCTACTCCATACCTGTGAGATCCTCCCGGAGCAATGCTTATATAGTATGTTGCATGATCCGGAAGCACCATGGCACCCTGCCCCTCTCCTGTCCGGTGCCAGTCGATCAGCCGGAGCACTCCCGGATATTAGCCCCGGAGATGCCCCATATCAATCGAGGTGATGAGTAATTGGCAGATAGAATCGGATACAGCCAGAAGGTGATGGATCACTTCATGAACCCGCGCAACGTCGGGGTGATCGAGAACCCGGATGGCTACGGCAAGGTCGGCAACCCCGTATGCGGGGATCTCATGGAGATCTTCATCAGGGTCAGGGAGAACGTTATTGAGGATATCAGGTTCCGGACGTTCGGGTGTGGGTCGGCGATAGCCACGAGCAGCATGGTGACCGACCTTGCCAGGGGAAAGACGCTTGAAGAGGCGCTCCGGATCACCCGCGACGACGTGGCAACCGAGCTCGATGGGCTGCCGCCCAAAAAGATGCATTGCTCAAACCTCGCGGCAGATGCGCTTCACGCGGCGATACGGGACTACCAGGAGAGACAGAAGAAGGAGTGAGGGCGCCGAACCGGAGTGACCAGGCGCCTCCGGAGCCGCGTCACTGCCGGCGGTTTCCCCTCATTTTCCCCGGCAACGCCGCTATTGCATCGAATCCGGTTCACTCACGAGCACCGGTCCGGTGCACTCAGTAGCCGTAGATCAACGTCACGATGCTCTTAGCCAGGTCCAGGCTCTTCCCCCGGTAGACCATGAGGGTATCCAGGCGGAGCGCTCCATCGATCTCGACCGGATCCCGGGTATCCTGGATGAAGACATCCACGAAGTCCTCGTAGAGACCGTAGGTCCCGGCCGATGAGGGCTCCCTCCCG
>JAAZID010000395.1 GCA_012510295.1 Methanomicrobiales archaeon
CCCGAAAGCGGCAGATCTCCTGCAGGGTGAACTGCCACGCGCTCCCGGGCGGAGACTTCCTGTTCCGTCCCCGCAAGTACCTCTTATCGTTGCGCGCGCGGATCTATTAAGTAAATGTCATATACTTTACTTTAATAAAATGTAAACAAGAGGTTGTTTAATCATGAAAAATAATTTGAGACTCTCCCGGGGCAGGGTGTCCATCATCCTGATCTCCATGTTCGCTGTGTTCTGTGTTGTGCCTGCCTGGGCAGGTGGCGTCACCGTTTCCCGTGATATCGACCCCCCTTCGGTTCCGGCCGGCGGTGAGGTTCTGGTGACGTTATCGATCGATGGCATGGACGCCGGGGGGATTGTTGAGACGATCCCGGAGGGTTTCTCGTTTGTCGAGACATCCTTCCCGGCAGATAGTTACCGCATCTCCGGGCAGAAACTGATATTCGCGGTGATCGGTGAGGGCGAGATCACCTACAGGGTTCGGGCGGAGACCGCGGACTCCCGGGTGTTTACCGGAACATGGAACGATGCCGTCAATAAAGAAGAAGGGACGATCCCACCGACTGGAATAAACGGCGGGTCCGGCGCGGCACCTGCAGGCACCGATCCAGGTCCGACCAGCGCTGGAAGCAGCTCATGGGCATGGGTCGCCCTGACGCTCGCGGCCGCGGCTATCGTCGTTGCAGGAAAGAAGCGATGATGTAGTGCATCGGGTTGACTCCTATCTTTCGGGAGGGTGCGCACCTTGCCCGGCTGCCGTCTCCTCAACCCAGTGGCCTGGCCGCTCCTCGACCATCCCCAGCGCCCCGGTGAAAGACGTGCTCTCAAGAGAACCCGGGGCGCCAACGAGCCGCCTGGTGTAGGGATGGCAGGGGCGGTCAAGCACATCGGTCGCTCTTCCGATCTCCACGATCCTCCCCTCCAGCATGACAGCAACACGGTTGCTCATCGCCCTGATGACTCCGAGGTCGTGGGAGATGTAGAGACAGGACATATCGTACTCCTGCCCCAGGTCGCGGATGAGGTTGAGGATCTGGGCCTGGACTGAGACATCGAGGGCCGACGTAGGTTCGTCGGCGACGATAAATTCAGGCTTAAGCGCGAGGATACGGGCCAGAACCACCCGCTGATTCTGGCCGCCGGAGAGCTCATAGGGCCGGCGGTTCAGGAGCTCTTCGTTCAACCCCACCTCATCGATCAGTTCCCGCACCCTCCGGTCGATATCGGCCCTGCTCCCCATCCGGTGGATATTCAGCGGTTCAGAAATGCTCTCGCTGACCCGCATCCGTGGGTTGAGCGAGGCGTAGGCATCCTGGAAGATCATCTGCATCCGCGGCCGGAAGCGCCTGAGATCTTTCCTTGAGAGGGCGGTGACATCTGTCCCGCTGACCACGACGCGGCCTTCATCCGGCTCTATGAGCCGGAGGATCGAACGGCCGAGCGTCGTCTTCCCGCACCCGCTCTCACCGACGAGCCCGAGGGTCTCGCCCCCCTCGATCTGGAACGATACGTCATCC
>JAAZID010000396.1 GCA_012510295.1 Methanomicrobiales archaeon
CCGACCTTCTGGCCGGCGCTCACGTCTTTGCCGATCATCTGGAGCGGCCAGCAGGGTTTGTTCTTCTCGCCGATGGTCTCCGGGAGCGGATCGCCGTTGAGGGTGTTTGCGACGATGACACCATCGTTCTTTGCGATGCTTGCGCTGTCAAAGTTGATAGAGTTACCATCGTTCGATGTGACTTTGATGGAGTAGCCCTTCGCAGCGAGAGCCTCGTTGAACGTCCCGGCACCGTGTCCCCGGTCATCATCGACGAGGCCGATGAGGTACCAGAGGGGCATGCCCGACCAGACATTGCCGTCATCATCGGTGTACTCGGCAAAATGCCCTTGATCGATCCCCTGCTCGAAGTAACTCTGGCTGACGGTATCGGTCCGTGCACCCTTGAGTGTTATATGCCAGGTAGTCGGTGTATCATCTGAACCCTCCTGGCCCACAGTGATCCTGATCAGCACATCTGCGCTATCCGGCGTCGGGCTCTTGCCGTAGCAGTAGATGACCTCGTCGCCTTCAGTAAGCACTAGGACATTGAGGCCGGCCTTACCATTATTGAACCCGTCCTTCTCGACACCGTTGACGTAACAGACCCATTTACCGTCATCCCTTGTGTATTCACTGATGTCATCGAGCAGAAGAACTCCACGTTCGTCCCACTTCTTATCGGTGACCGCGTACGTGAAGCCCTCGCGCTCTGCTACCGCTTGGAGGGCCCCGAGCGGGGTATTGTTCGGGACGGTGTAGGTGGCACCAGAGTCGTAAGCCGTACACTCAAACGACCCCTCCGTCAGTGCGACCGTGCCCTCAAAGAGTTTCACCGGTTCTGTGGCCTGTGTCTGGGCCAGCGCTGATGTTCCGGGTGGATCCTCTGCAGACGGCGGGGTTAGGTCACCCACGATATTCTCTACCTGGTTCGCATCCGCACTGCCGGATGCTTCCATCGCCACTGCCGGCGGTACCAGCAGCAGGCATACCATCAGTATGCACATGGCATACTGGATCTTTTTCTTCAAACGACTCATGTTATCACTGATTTTTTAAATACTCATCTTAATCAGTCCGTTGACTTAACGAACATTTGAAGGTAGAACTAAAGGTATAGATATAGATTGCATTTAGTTGATCAAGTTAAGTTAACTTTTCCGGGTTAACTTTATAGATATCGCATAAGAACCGCCCTCAGACGAAATGCATCCATTAGCTTGGCTATTTAGTTTTCGCCGGTATCAGGTTAAGTCCTGAACATCTATAAGGATTGGGCATTGAAAACCGCTTATTTTCGCGAAAAGTTGTCCTTTTATTCACTATCCCAACCTTCCATAACAGGTGTTCTGGCCCGACACCTCACCCCGTGCTCTCGCCCGGTCAGGGTGCCGAATACCACCAAAATCTTCGCTCCGGGGTGCGCGGTTGGTGGTGATTGGGATCGGGATCTCTCGAAAAAGGATCAGTCCCGGTGCCATCCGGGCAAAGATCAGCCTGTCTCCTTCAGAATCCTTTGGGAGTTACGCGGTTCTCCCGAAATGATGGCTACATTTGGTTATTGTGTGTGATTTATTGACCACTTTGGGCTGACAAAAATTTAAGTCATAATGCATTCTGCGTAACTCCTATCCTTATCTCTTTGCCCGGGAATCTGTAGGGTGCATACATGAACTGGTCAGTCCCGGCGTAGGCCTCAGCGCACGTCCGCTCTGATTCGCGGTGTTAACGCTTTATGCAAGGTCCCATTTGCCATAAGGAAAGATGCCCCCTCCCTCACCCCACCCCAAGCCGCTCCCGCACCCCGGCGAGGTAGCTGTCCAGCCGGCGCCGGAATTCCTCTCGGTCGAGCGCCCGGGTCTCATGGCCGACGAGCTGCATGATCCTGTCCGCCTCTGCGGTGAGGATGTCGAGCGACGACGCGGCAAAGAGGATCGTCGCCTCCCCGAGAACCTCCCGCCGGGTGGCGAGCAGTGTTGCAAGCGGCGTCACCTCATCGCCCTGGAGGCAGCCCGGCACCAGGAGGTTTGTTGCGGCCCGATCTTCGTCGATGATGATGAGCGGCGATCCGATCCGGAGCGCCGTCTGGATCTCATGTGCCATCACGAGCGACCCGCTCCCCTGCCCGAAGGCCGCCCGGGGATCTCCCCCGACGCCGGGCGGGAGCCGGGAGAAGAAGAGGCTGACATCCGCCCCGAAGAGTCCCCGCTCGCTCGCATCCGCCCGGGCAACGCCGTTGACGCTGACCAGGAGCTCCCGGCCATCCCCGGCGGCGTGGTCGTCCTGCCCGGCTATGACCGCGTGGAGGAGGGTGCTCTTTCCCTCAGCGTTTGAGCCCGCAATGGCGAAGGCCTCCCGCCGCCGGATCGAAAGCCCCGTCACGACCCTCCCGCTCCCGGCGAGTTCGACATCGACCGGATCGAGCTCCGACGGGCAGCAAAACGACACATGCACCCCCTCCTTCGGGCCGGCGATGCGGGGGTGGCACCGGAGGTGGGTGAACCGGCGTGCCGGTAGTGTGCCGTCGGCGATGAACGCGACAAGCCCCATGCCCGGGAGGGCGCGCCGGAGCTCCTTCTGGTCGATAGAGAGGTCACGCGCCGCCACGAGATCCCTCTCGGGAACCCGGCGTACGACACGGTCCAGGGCATCGAGGAGCGCCCGGAATCTCTCTTCGATCTTCTGGATGCGCACCGGCGTGGGCGTGCCCGGGTACTGGAGAGCGCCCCTGACGACGAGGTGGATCCCCTCACCGTCGATCCGGTTCCCGTGATCCGACCGCCAGAGATCCGTGCCGATGGCGCTCCTCGATGCCACCAGCGTGACCGGCTCGATGTTCTGGAGGCAGTGACCGGGGTGCTCGGTCCCGACCCCCGCGATCGGACCGAGATCCCGCTCCCCCGGGATCGCCGCCTTGACCGCATCGATGATGGCGCCTGCCATCCCGTCGCCGCCTGCCCCGGACTCCGGCACCGGCGCCGTGAGCAGGACCGGTATACTGAACCGGAGCGCCGTCCCGTCGAGTGACCTGACGAGGTAGGTGTTTGTGAGGTTCCTGATCACCGGGTAGTCGATCCCCACCCGGTCGCCCGCAAGGCCGGGGAG
>JAAZID010000397.1 GCA_012510295.1 Methanomicrobiales archaeon
TCGTTCCGGGCAAGCCCGCGAAGGACGGCCGAGAGTTGTTTTTCATCGACGTTTAACACAAAGCCTTTCTCTTTCGCGTACTGCTTTACCCTGTTACGCATTTCTTCAATTCCTTCTTCGGTCATAACAAAACTCCTGTTCTGTGGGGTCTCCGGGGCCCGTGCATTCTGGTATGGAGAACCCCGGGGTTAAAGATTTTGACGCATCCCTCCCGCCCATCCTCCAGGCATGGGGCAACTCGCCTCACCGGGAGGGAAAGGGGTCCCCGGACCCTGGGCCACCTCTTCTCGCGCCGCCATCCCGGTGGATGGACGGGTGTATAAGACCCTACACGCGATCGTCCAGGGGCGGCGCGAGTATCCGCTCCGCGACGCCGGCATAGGTCTCCATGACATCCCCCTTACTGAAACGGTAGACGTCTTTATCGAGGGATGCCCCGGTCTCCTTGTCCCAGAGCCGCATCGAGTCCATACTGATCTCATCGCCGACGACGATCTCCCCGTCATGGTGGCCGAACTCGAGTTTGAAGTCGACCAGGGTGATGCCGCGCTGATCAAGGTACTCCCGGAGCACCTCGTTTACCGCGAGCGCCATCGCCTTGATCTGGTCGAGCTCCTCGGGTGTGGCAAGACCGAGGGCGTATATCAGGTCATCGTTCAGCATAGGGTCGTGGCGCTCATCGCTCTTGTAGTCGATGACGATCACCGGCGGGTCGAGCGGTTCACCTTCGCAGAACGGGTAGCGGTGCACGACCGACCCGGCCGCGATGTTCCTGACGATCACCTCGAGGGGGAACATCGTAAGCCTCCGCACCGCGATCGTCGCGGGCTCAAGACCCGCGAGGTAGTGTGTCCCGATCCCGTTCTCCTCCAGGAGCCTGAAGAGGAACGAAGAGACCTCTGCGTTGTATCTCCCCTTGCCGCCCAGGGTATCTTTCTTCTCACCGTCAAAAGCCGTGATATCGTCCCGGAACTTTACGATGTACACTTCCGGATCGTCGGTGCGATAGACGGATTTAGCCTTCCCCGCGTAGAGGAGGTCAACCTGTTTCATGGTCAAATCTCCTGGTTGATGTTGATCGGGATCGGTGATGATAGTTATCGATCCTCTCCGAGAGATCCCTGATCAGGGGCTCGAGGAGGGGAGAGTACCAGCCTTTCTCGATGTACTGCGGGTGGATACAGAGGCGCTCCCGCAGTTCGGCATCCCCGACCACCCTCTTCAGCTCCTCAAGCTGGGGCCAGGGGCGCTCGGGGTTGACATAATCGATGGTGAGCGGGGAGATCCCGCCGAGGTCGTCCACGCCGCACCCGATCATGTGGGAGGCATCGGCGAGGTTCGGCGGTATCTGCACCGAGACATCGGGGGGGAGGATATCGCGGGCGAGGGTTATCGTCGCACAGAGTTCATCCGTCCCGGGGGTCGGCATCCTCTCCATCGACGTCCCGGGTTTCGGGCGGAAGTTCTGCACGATGACCTCCTGGATATGACCGTACCGCTCATGAAGATCCCGGATGACCCCGAGCGACTCTTCCCGGTCATCCATCGTCTCACCGATCCCGACCAGGATCCCGGTCGTGAACGGTATCGAGAGTTTACCGGCGTTCTCGATCATATCGATCCGGACGGCCGGGTCCTTCCCGGGAGAGAGCCTGTGCGCCGCGACATCCGCCGTCGTCTCAAGCATCAGCCCCATGCTCGCGTTCACCTCCCGGAACCGGTCGAGCTCCTGGTAGGAGAGGATGCCGGCGTTGGTGTGCGGCAGAAGACCGAGGCGTATGACATCGAGTGAGAGGTCGTAGAGGTAATCGAGTATATCGGAATAACCGATCCTCTCAAGCATGGGAGTAAACCCGGGGACCACGCCCGGGCGCTCACCGAAGGTGAAGAGCGCCTCGGTACAGCCGAGGTCTGCGCTCACCTTCAGGGTGCGGAGCACCTCATCGGGGGGCATGATGCACCCCTCCGCGACCGGGGTCCGGAAACAGCAGTAACCACAGTGGTTTGCGCAGACTGTCGTTAAGGGGAGGAATGCGTTCCTTGAATAGGTTATCGCGCGCCGGTGCATGGATAGTATGTCTGCACCCCCACACTTGAAGGTTGGGAGAGGCGGTGCGCCGCCCTCTACCCACGGATCAGGATCCGCCAGCCATGGAGCATCCGCCGGAGCCCCGCCGTCCCGACCGGCGAGGGGTACGGGAACGGCACAAAGACCCCGTCCGGGGCGACCGTGAGGTCGAGGGCCCGGGCGCACTCGGCACAGACGGTCTCTGCCACCGGGTCGGCGCCGAGCATGGGGTGCGCCGTCTGAAAAGAGACCTGACTCCCTGCCATGTCGCGAAACCTCTCAAGCATCTCCTCCTGGTAGGCGCGCTCATCCGCGATGGCGCCGGAGGCATCGATGCCGCATGCACGCCCCACATCCTCAAGGAAACGGCATGTCCCCGAGAGCCCGGTCGGAAACGAGTCCACAAAGGGCGTGCCAAACCGCTCCTGGAGGTCTTCGCCGACGGCCTGCAGTGCCGGCTCCCTGAGGATGTTTACGGTAGCAGACCCGAGGCGAGCGAGGTCGTGCGTGCTGAGACCCCGCACGAACCTGAGGTTGATCGTGATCCCGAGCCGGCCGATGAGGCGTGCGATCTCGGCCGCGTTCTCATCGACGTCATACTCCAGGTTCTTCTCCCCGATCAGGTTTGCCGAGAGACCGGGTTTGCCCTTCCCCGGTCCGGCGAGCGATGCCACCGATAAGAGGGCGTTTTTGATCCCGGTATCAAAGACCCCGCCGAGGAACCCCGCGGTCGGCACGGCGATCACCGGGACGCTTCGAGGTTTTGCACAGACTGCCTCGGTATCATCCCCTATCGTCTCAACGATGCAGGTCGAGAGGACGAAGATCGAGGCCGGGGCCGGGGAGAGCGAGAGCGCCCGTGCAATGGTCGCCTCAAGAGCCTCTTCGCCACCGAATATGATGTCGTTCTCTGTAAGGTTGGTGGAGAGGAGGCGGGGGATCTCGAACCGGTCGCTTGCGAGCAGGGTGGCGTGGAGGAGGGAGAAGTTGTGGTGCGCACACCCCGCAGGGCCGTGGATGATGCAGACCGCGTCCCGTACCTCCGTGAGCACCGAGAGCGCTCCGGTCAGGGTGCACCCCTCAAACCTGGACGAATTCAAAGGCGAAGGACTCGAGTTCATCCATCTCAAGGGGGGTTGGGAGGCTCGTCTCCTGGTTCCCGTAGACCGTGCGCCCCAGTTCCCGGTAGACCGCTGCCTGGTCTGATTCTGGAGCGTACTCAACGACCGTCTGCCTGTTCAGCTCGGCGACCTGGACGTCCCGGGACCGGGGGATGTAGGAGATGAGCCGGGAGTTGATCCGGCGGGCGAACTCTGCCACCATCTCCTCCTCCCCCTCGATGTTCTTTGCGTTGCAGATGACGCCTCCGAGCGTGCACCTGCTCCGTGCCCGGCGCGAGAGGCGGGCGATGGCCTTTGCGATGTTGTTTGCCGCGTAGATCGACATCAGTTCCCCGGAGGTGACCAGGTAGATCTCCTGCGCGTAGCCTTCGCGCATAGGCATGGCAAACCCGCCGCAGACGACATCCCCGAGGACATCGTAGACGATCACGTCTCCCTTGAGGGCACCCAGGCGCTCAAGGAGCTGGAACGTCGCGATGATGCCCCGGCCGGCGCATCCGATGCCGGGCTCAGGTCCGCCCGCCTCAACACATCGCACCCCCGAAAAACCCCGGTAGACCACATCATCGACGGCTATGTTCTCATCCCCGTGTTCCCTGATGAGGTCGAGCACCGTCGGGATCCATGTCCCGTGCATCAGCATGCGGGTGCTGTCGTGCTTCGGATCGCAGCCGATCTGCAGGATATCAAGCCCATCCTCCGCAAGAGCTGCCGAGAGGTTTGCCGCAGTAGTGGATTTCCCGATTCCACCCTTCCCGTAGAGGGCGATCTGTTTCATTGTCTTTAACTATGCGCCTGCATGGGTAATTAGGTGTCGGATGGGGTTCGCAGAAGGTGACTATATATTTCTTTCTCTGGAGCGAGAGAGCACTTCTGAAGATGATATTCGACAAATACATGGATAAAATACAGATATCTAGCAAAATATTGATTATAACGTGTTATTTATTTATAGAAAAGCATATATCTCCCACTTAGAAACTCTTGTGAAACAGAGGAAGAGCGAACCATGGACCCAGGATTTCGATCACGGTTGATTGCGGCGATCATTTTCCTGATCGTCGTCTGTTCGGCCTTCTCGGTGAGCCCGGTCGCCGGATTCCATCTGGAGAACAGAGATGGAAACAGCGCCGAGGCAACACTCGCAGAAGCCCTGGTGCTCCAGCAGAGCACCAAGATCAGGAGTGAGTACATGGAGAACCTCACCGTCTACATCGACAGCGAAAACGAGGTATTCGATGAGGCGCGTGGGCGCAAAAACCTGCTCGGCCTCTACGTCCCGGAGGAGAACGCCATCTACATCCGCTCGGACCAACACCCTGAGCAGGCTGATGACGTCTTTGCCGAACAGGTAGGCTATCGGGTTTACCACTCCATGGGATTTCGAGAGAGCGCGGTCTTTGCATCTCTCGTAGCAGACCCCGGGCCATACCTCTCGAATGTCAGCGTCCCGGATGATGAGGAGAGAGAGGCGGCGGTCTTCGCCGGCGCTTTCATGCTCTACCACATCACCCCCAACCGTCTGGAAGAGGATTCTCCTGAGATCTACGCCTACATGGACCTGCTCGCAAAGAACGGCGGGGACCGCGCGATGGTGGATGAACTCTACGCACCTGACCGGCCGGAATAAATCCGGAACCTTACTCTTTTCGGGGATGCGGCTATCCCGTAGGCACCGGCACCCTGCACCCACCCGTGCGGAGGCCGGCGGGGGGTTTTGCGCCATCATACAGATGCGAAAGCAACCTCACGGATAGGGAGGTGCCCCGGCAATCCCCCGCCCCGGTGGGTCGGCAGAAAGGCCGGCCCGGGGAGTTGGCCCCGATTATATCCTTCACCGGCATCTCCCCATACACCGCCCGGCCGGCAACTCCTTCAGACCCGCCTGAATATCCCCATGAAGAGCATGATCACCGGGATGACCTCGAGACGCCCGATCCACATGACCATGATGAAGAGGATCTTCGCCGGACCATCCATATCGGGCGAGACAAACCCTGTGGTCATACCATTGTTACACGCAGCAGAGACGACATCGAAGATCACGCTACTCGAGTCGAACGGTGTCGGCTGCAGGTGCATCACGAGCACCGTGCCGATGAAGATCATCAGGAAGTAGAGCATGATGACCAGCATGTTCCGGGAGACCTCAAGCTCGGCGACATTCTTCGGGATCACCCGCCCCTCATACCTGAAGGGCACGATCACCTTCCCCGAGACAAACATCCGCCGGAACCACCAGAGCAGGCTCTGAAACCCGAGGACCACCCGGGAGAGTTTGATACCCCCGGCGGTGCTCCCCGATGCGCCGCCGATCGCGATCAGCATCGAGAGGAAGAGGACCGTCACGCTCGCCCACTCGCCCGGTGCAGCGGTCTGAAACCCGGTGCTGGTGACCGCGGCGGCCGACATGAAGAGTCCCTGGCGGACGGCGGTGACGATATCGATCCCGCTGAGCGTGATGAGATCCCAGGTTATCACAAGGATCCCGAGCGCGACGAGTGTGAAGAGGAGACGGGCCTGCTGATCGTCGAAGAACCGCACCTCCCTCCGGCGGTAGAGGATGTAATAGAGTTTGAACGGCAGGGCCCCGGCGATCATGACCGGGACGATGAGGACTTCTAAGAACGGGTTGTTGTAGAAAGGAATACCCCCTGAGCGGACCGAGAACCCGCCGGTGGAGATCGCGGTGAGTGCAATATTCACCGCATCCCAGAGGGGTACCCCGGAGAGGAGGATCAGGCCGATCGATGCAGCGGTCAGAACCAGGTAGATCTTCCACATCTCAAGGCCCGTCGCAACAGCGCTCGGCATCAGCGCCTCCGAGCGCCCCTCTGACCGGTAGAGGCGGAACTGAGTCAGCCCCGTTCTTGATGCCATCGCGACGGTGAAGGCGACGATCCCGATACCGCCGAGCCACTGCATCAGCGATCGCCAGAAGAGGAGCGTCCGGGGCAGGTCCTCGATTGACCGCATCATGGTCATGCCGGTATCGGTCCATCCCGACATCGCCTCAAAGACCCCGTCCAGGTACGGGACGCCGAGCCCGAGGGTGAACGGTAAGGCGCTCGCAAGTGCGCAGACGAGCCATATCAGGGCGACGGACATGAGAGCGGTGGAGAGGTGAGGCTCACGGTCCCGCCGGGGAACCCGGGAGAGCAATGTTCCGAGGAGGAAGAGGGCAGCCGGGACAGAGGCCATGGGGAGGATCATATCCCATTCCTGGTAGATCACTGCCACGGCGAGCGGCATCGCTGCGCCGATGCTGATGAACCGGAATATGTTGCCGATATCAGGAGCGATAGTCGAGAACTGCTCGATCCTCTCCATCGATAGAGATTCTCCCGGTGCTCTTATCTACCTTTGTGGAGACTCGCCGGGAGCGCTCTCGATTGCTATGCGCCGGTTGATGATCCGCCAGGCAAGTATGAGCTGGGCTATACCGCCGGCCGTCAGGTAATCACCGTTCTTGACCAGATTGATGGGCTGGACCTGCGTCTGGGTCTCGATATTCTTCTCGAGTTTTCGGACGACGGTGTAGTTCAGTTCTCCGTCAAATGTGAGCGCCCCCATCACCCTCCCCTCCACCTCCTCGGTGGTGAACTCGACCATGAAGTTCCTCTGCGCGAGGGAGAGGATCGGGAAGAGGTCGATCGAGAGGTCGACGCTTTTGATGGTCCTGTCGATCTCGTTCTGGCAGAGGGTGACATGGTAAACATTCCGGTTCTCGCCGACCTCCCTGCCGTACTTCGAGAAGGCTATTCTGATGACCGCATCAGCAAACCTTCGTTGCGGCGCGACGTAGCGCTCATAATCGGGTTTTCGCTCCTCCATCTCGGCAGTGACAGTCTCCGGATCGTAGCCGCGCTGCTCCACATCGCGCTTGATCTTCCAGGCCCGTTTAACGCCGGGGTCGGGGTCCACGTAGAGCTTGAAATCGATCAGGTTCCGCAACCTCCCGGTGATGAAGGGGTGGAGCCCCTCGACGATCAGGATCTTCGTGGGGTCGAAGGGAACCGGAGGATCGAATGTACCGTTGTCGTGGTTGTAGACCGGTTTGTTGATGGATCGCCCCGCCTTCAGGGCTGTAATATGCTCTTCGAGGAGGTCAAACCGGTTCGCCCCGGGGGCGAGCGGGGTGATCCCAATTCTTTTCCGCTCCTGGCGGTCGTACCGGTGGTAATCGTCGGTGGTGATCGTGGAGATCAGGTCTTTTCCAAATATCGCCCGGATAGCCCGGGTGAACGTGGTCTTCCCGCTCCCGCTGTCCCCCGCTACGCCGATGACGAACACGTAGGGTGACTCTGCAATGACTCTCTTGAAATCGGATGGTGGCATAGGTCAAGCTCAGTTGAGATTATCGGTATCCCGGGCGGTTAAGGTTTTGGTGCTGCCGGACCTGCCCGGCAGGGTTCCCCGACCGGAGACGATCGGGTTCTATGCTGGAAGCGAAAAGCAGGAAGAGACCGGAA
>JAAZID010000415.1 GCA_012510295.1 Methanomicrobiales archaeon
GGACAGCGATACCAGGATCGATTACATCACCGTTCTGGATCCGCCGGTGGCAGCCTTCACCGCAGATTCAACCGAGGGTAATGCACCCCTCAGTGTCCAGTTCACCGATGAGAGTGCCGGCAACGTGACCGCATGGCTCTGGAACTTTGGTGACGGGAATACCTCAACCGAACAGAGCCCGAGCCACACCTACGAGACCCCCGGCATCTACAACGTAAGCCTGAACGCGAGCAACGCGTACGGGTTTTCGATCGAAACTGAATCCGATTACATCACCGTTCTGGATCCGCCGGCAGCAGCCTTCACTGCTGATCAAACCGAGGGCAATGCACCTCTCACCGTCCAGTTCGCTGATGAGAGTGCCGGGGACGTCACAGCCTGGCTCTGGGATTTCGGGGACGGGAACACCTCGACCGAGCAGAGCCCGAGCCACACCTATGGGAACCCTGGAAACTACACCGTCAGCCTGACGGCGTGCAACGATTACGGCGAGGACACCGATACCAGGACTGATTACATCACTGTTCTGGAGCCCCCGGTAGCGGTCTTCACCGCGGATCCAACCGAGGGTAACTCCCCTCTTGCCGTCCAGTTCACCGATGAGAGCGCCGGCAATGTGACCGCATGGCTCTGGGACTTCGGGGACGGGAACACCTCGATCGAGCCGAGTCCGAACCATACTTACGAGGATGCTGGCGCCTACACCGTCACCCTGAATGCGAGCAACGCTTATGGTTTCTCGATAGAGACCAGGGTTAACTGTCTCACTGTGCTGGAGCCGCCGGCAGCAGCATTCACAGCGGATCCAACCGAGGGCAATGCACCCCTCACCGTCCTGTTCAACGATGAGAGTGCCGGGGACGTCACAGCCTGGCTCTGGGATTTCGGGGACGGGAACACCTCGACCGAGCAGAGCCCGAGCCATACTTATGAGAATCCGGGCGACTACAACGTCAGCCTGACGGCGAGCAACGATTACGGCGAGGACAGCGATACCAGGATCGATTACATCACCGTTCTGGATCCGCCGGTGGCAGCCTTCACCGCAGATCCAACCGAGGGTAACGCACCCCTCGTGATCCAGTTCACCGATGAGAGTGCCGGTAATGTGACTGCCTGGCTCTGGAACTTCGGCGATGGGAATACCTCAACCGAGCAGAGTCCGAACCACACCTATGTCACGGCAGACACCTACACTGTCAGCCTGAATGCGAGCAACGCATACGGTTTCTCGATAGAGACGAAAACGGAGAACGTCATCGTTCTGGAGCCACCGGTGGCGGCATTCACCGCAGATCCAACCGAGGGCAACGCACCCCTAACCGTCCAGTTCACCGATGAGAGTGCCGGCAACGTCACAGCATGGTTCTGGGACTTCGGTGACAACACGACCACAGATGAACAGTACCCCACCCATACCTATGCCACCCCTGGAAACTACACCGTCAGCCTGAACGCGAGCAACGCATATGGGTTCTCGATCGAGACGAAAACGGAGAACGTCATCGTTCTGGATCCGCCGGCGGCAGCATTCACCGCAGACCCGACTGAGGGTAATGCACCTCTCACCGTCCAGTTCAACGATGAGAGCACGGGGGATGTCACCAACTGGTTCTGGGACTTCGGTGACAACACGACCACAGATGAACAGCACCCTGCCCATACCTATGCAACCCCTGGAAACTACACCGTCAGCCTGAACGCGAGCAACGCATACGGGTTCTCGATCGAGACAAAGGTTGACTATCTCACTGTGCTGGATCCGCCGGCAGCGACCTTCACAGCAGATCCAACCGCCGGCACCGCCCCACTCACGGTTGCGTTCACCGATGAAAGTACCGGCAACGTCACAGCCTGGCTCTGGTTCTTCGGTGACGGCACATCCTCCACGGAGCAAAACCCTACCCACACCTATACGACAGCCGGCGCCTACACCATCTCCCTGAACGTGAGCAATGCCTACGGATTCTCGGTAAAGACCAAGACCGATTACATCTCCGTTGCAGAACCTGTCCCGCCTGAAGAACCTGCCGGAAGCCTGACGGTCACTTCGGTGCCTGCAGGTGCTGCAATCTGGCTTGACGGCACTGATACGAACGCGGTGACGAACAGTACCCTCGCCAGCATCACGGCAGGCGAACACACCATCACCCTGAAGCTTGATGGATACAGGGAGGCATCAGAAAAGGTAGTCGTCGAGGCGAATGAGACCACAGAAGTTCACTTTATCCTCGTTGGGGTCGCAGAGCCGCCGGTTGCAGCCTTCACCGTAAACACCACCGCCGGCACCGCCCCACTCACGGTTGCGTTCACCGATACCTCCGCCGGCGACCCTGTTGAATGGGCCTGGGACTTCGGTGACAACACTACCTCCACTGACCAGCATCCGGTCCACACCTACGAGAACCCCGGCAACTACACCGTCAACCTGACAGCAACCAACGCTGCCGGGAGCAGTACCGAAACACGGACTGATTACATCATGGCGGTGGAGCACCAGGTGGCAGTTGCAGACTTCACAGCTGACCGGACCTCCGGCAATGCCCCGCTTGTGGTGCGGTTCACCGACAAGTCTGCCGGGAAACCAATTGCCTGGCAATGGGATTTCGGAGATGGAAGGAAAGCGGCCACGAAGAACCCGATAATCACCTATAATGAACCCGGTACCTATAGTGTCAGCCTGGATGTAACCTACAGCGACAGATCCACCATCCCTGTCACAAAGACCAACTACATCACCGTCGGCCGGCCAGACCCGGTTGCATCGTTCATAACCGATAAAACCGAGGGCGGCGCCGACCTTACCGTGCGATTCACCGACACATCCACCTGGAGCCCGGACAACTACTTCTGGGAGTTTGGTGACGGAAAGATCTCTACCGCCAGGAATCCGGAGCACACGTATACAACCGCCGGCATCCATACCGTCAATCTGAGTGTCGGCAGAGTCGGCTCCCCCCTCATCTCATCGTCTACAAAGCAGATCATCGTGAAACCGGTTGCTGACTTCACGGCAAACGTGACGAGGGAGCACGCCCCACTCGCGGTTCAGTTCACCAGCACATCCACAGGACATCCGGCTACTTATTCCTGGGAGTTCGGCGATGGGAACACCTCCACCGGGCAGAACCCGAACCACACCTATGACGTGCCGGGCACCTACAGCGTCAGCCTGAGCGTGACCGGCGGCGGCCTGACCCACACCGAGACGAAGACGAAATACATCACGGCGGTCAAACCCGATGATCCACCCGCCGCTGAATTCAGGGCAAACACAACGGACGGGTATGCCCCGCTTACTGTGCAGTTCTTTGATCAGTCAGGGGGTGGTGTAGATGCACGGCAGTGGGACTTCGGCGATGGGAACACCTCGACCGGGCAGAACCCGATCCACACCTACACTGCGCCGGGCACCTACGCTGTCCGGTTGACTGCAAGCAAAGGGAGTCAGAGTGATTCCATAACAAAGACCGCATACATCACCGTCACCGATCCGGGTCCGACTGCGGTCTTCACAGCAAGCAAGGTGAGGGGTGAGTCACCGCTCGCGGTGCAGTTCATCGATGCCTCGACCGGTGCTCCTCCTCTTACCTGGACATGGGACTTTGGCGATGGAACAGCGTCGAGTCTCCGGAATCCGATTCACGTATTCAACTATACAGATGATGGAGCGAAGACCTACATGGTCACCCTGACTGTAGAGAATGCCCACGGCCAGAAGACA
Source organism: Methanomicrobiales archaeon (assembly GCA_012510295.1). Taxonomy (GTDB): domain Archaea; phylum Halobacteriota; class Methanomicrobia; order Methanomicrobiales; family Methanoculleaceae; genus Methanoculleus. Next base: position 3,725 of record JAAZID010000415.1, read on the forward strand.
TCCAACCCAACGGAGATCACTGTCGTTTCACCCCCACAAAAAGAGGATGTGCGTGACCGGATCAACACCACGACCGCAATTGCAGGTGAGACTGTGCCATTAGAGTATCAGGGGTTCAAGCTGGAGATCCCGAAGAACACTACGGCAAAACATGATGAGAAAGCAATAGAGGAACTCGAGGTCGGGGTTGCCCCGGATCTGACAGAGCCTCCTTCCGGCACTATCATTATGGCCGGTGGAAAAGCATTCAAGCTCGGGCCGGAGGGTGCACAGTTCGATCCGGAGATTCCAGTCACGATCACCTTCACTCCGGAGGAATGGAATGAACTCTTTGGTGACGGCAGGACAACAAAACTCCAGAAGTATGATAACCGCACCGGAAAATGGATCGAACTAAACAATCAGACAAGCGATGCCGCCACCCGTACCCTGACAGGTTATACAAACTCATTCAGTGTATTTGCGCCTATCACGACCGAATTCACGAGCACCCCCACACCACCTCGTTCCAGTAGCGGAGGCACTGGCCCCTCCTACACCACCTACACCGGGGCGGGCATCTTGAAGGTCAACACCGCAGGCACCGTGCTCCAGTCTATCAAGGTGAATGCTGAGGATACGATCGGAAGTACCTTCATTTCGATCGGCACGAACGCTCTCGATGCGGACAACAAACCGCTTGACAGGATCACCCTCACCCCACTCGCCGGCGACGATATGCCCGCGGTCCCATCCGGATCGTCATTCAGGTTCGCCGGCTACGTCTACGAGGCCGGCCCCGATGGCGCCACATTCGACCCGGCGATCACGCTCACACTCGATATCCCTGAGGATGCCTGGGACGCCCTGGACGCCGGCAGCAACACCCTCACGGTGAAGTGGTACAGCGATGAGACCGGGGAGTGGGAGGACGTCCCGACAACCGTCTACAAGAGCACGAGGAGCGTTGATGCGAAGGTCACGCATTTCAGCACCTTCGCGCTCTTCACCGAGCCGGTTGCAACACCGACCGGGACAGAGACTCCGGAGACTCCGGCAATCCCGGCGACTCCACCGGTCGAAGAACACCCCGCTGAGGGATTCCCCATGACGGCGGTCCTTGCGATCTTCGCTGTACTCATCATCGTGATCGCGGCGGGCTACTTCTTCATGATGCGGAAGTAACACCTCCCTTTTTTTCCACTGGAATCCCCGGACGATCTCCAGAGATGGTTTCCACCCACTCTGGGCCAGCCACCGCTCAGCCCGGCGGGTATCCAGGAGCGGTTCGCGCGGGGGGATCGTCTTCAGCCGGCAGCTCGAACGAATGGCCCCTTCCTCCAACCGGCAGGAGCGCGCGCGGGGGATCGCCGGCCACCGGGTTCGAGTGCAGGACCAAAACTCGTTCGCTAACCCCGCGCGGATCCCCCCAAAAAAAGAGACCCCTCTCACTCCGCTATGGGGATCTGCTTTACC
>JAAZID010000009.1 GCA_012510295.1 Methanomicrobiales archaeon
GCTCTGGTGGGAGGTGAACGGATGCCGGTGAGGGAGGTTTCGGGACAAGCAGCCGTGATCCTGATCCTGCTGATCCTCTTCTCGGGGTGTGTCGGTGCCGGGCAGAGCGGAGGCTCCCCGGATTCGGGTGCTGATGCGTCCAGTTACCGGACGGTCATCGACTCCCGTGGGGTCGCGGTCCGAGTGCCGGCGGAGATCAACCGGGTCGTTACCGTCTCCAGCGGCCTCATCGAGGAGGTGATGTTCGTCCTCGGGGAAGAGGAGAAGATCATCGGGGTTGGAGGTTCAAACATCCAGAATGTCTGGACATATTCCTATCCTCTCGATGACGGCAGATTCGTGAATGGAAGCGATGGACGCAACATCCTGCAGGTACTCTACCCGCCGATCAAAGAACTTCCACAGGTCAAGGGGTCAGGTATGGCTATTAACTACGAGACACTTGCTGGCCTTGATCCGGATCTGGTCATCCTCCGTGTCGGTACCGGCGGACTCAACTCGATGGAGGATGAGGGGGTGCAAAAGACCATCCAGACGATCGAATCCCTCGGGATTCCTATCATCGTGCTTAAGGGTCCACCATGCTTCGATGAGCCCGATCTCTCGACGATCTCTGATGAGATCCGGATCATCGGCGCCGTCTTCGGGAAGGAGGAGCAGACAGATAAACTCGCAGATTACCTTGAATCCCAGACACGGGTGATTGTTGAGCGAACAAAGGATATCCCAGATGCCGAACGACCGACTGTCCTGGTATTCGGCATAAACGCCCACACCCGACCACCCGTTATCGGCTCCGGCTTGTCGGAAGAACACGGGACCGGCAGCGTGAAGGGAACCGATACCGTCGAGTCCTACTTCATCGAGAAGGTTGTCCACGCAAAGAACGCCTACCAGAGCACCGGGAGCCCCCTCATATCGACTGAACAGCTCCTCGCCCTCGACCCCGACGCCATCGTCCTCAGCACGTCATACGGCTACCACCCGCCGGGAGAACTCTACGATGCCACCTACTACAAGAACGTCCGCGAGCTCTCAGCTATCAAGAACCGCCGGGTCATGTCCCTTCCCTGGACGCCCTACTACAGTAACCGCCTCGAGTACCCGATCGATGTGATGGTGATCGCAAAGGCAGCGTATCCTGAGCGTTTTGCCGATATCGACCTCGCAGAATGGCTCCTTGACTTCTACAAGAACGTCTACGGCGTCGATGACGGTACCGCGAAAGTTCTGCGATCGGCACAGTGGATGGACTGGTGCGTGGAGACGTGATCTGCGTGCTGGATGAAACAACGGCTGGATGGCTCATACGGCCCTATCCGGCCGTTGAATGAATTTAGATGATACGGAGTGAAAAATTATGAAAATCACCATTTGTGGCAAGGGCGGCAGCGGGAAGAGCAGTGTTGCCGCGCTGCTTGCCCGTGAGTATGCACGGAGGAATCGTGCGGTACTGGTCGTCGATACCGACGAATCGAATCTCGGGTTGCACCGCCTCCTCGGGACGGACGCCCCTCCCGACCTCATGGGTTACTTCGGGGGCAAGGGGGAGGTGATGAAGAGGGTCATGGCGGCTATGCCGGACCCATCGTCCGTGAACCTGGCAGAGGAGACCTGGACCATCGACGGACTTCCCGGCGACTACGTCACACAGAAAAGTGGAGTCCGGCTCGTCGCCATAGGAAAGATCCATGAGGCGGGAGAGGGGTGCGCCTGCCCGATGGGGATGCTCGCGCGCCAGTTCCTCGACCGCCTCGACCTCGGAGAGGACGATGTCGTCATCGCTGATACGGAGGCCGGGATCGAGCACTTCGGCCGGGGCGTAGACCAGGGAGCAGATATGATCGTCATGATCGTGGATCCCTCGTTTGAGTCGCTCAGGCTCGCAGAAAAAGTCGACGATATGGCAGCGCACCTCGACGTTCCGCTCTACTACGTCCTGAATAAGATCAACCTCTTCTCGGCCGTCCGTCTGCGTGAAGGGCTGCCCGACCCCTCACGGATCGCCTGCGAGATCCCGCAGGATCCCACGATCCTGGGTGCGGGCCTCGATGGTCGGGCGCTGGACCAGAGTCATGCCGCGATCACCACGCTCGCAGATGTCCTGGATACTGCCCGGAGAGAGAGGGTATGACGCCCCGGCAGCGGGATCAGGCACTCCCGCTCCCGGTTACGCTCAGGCGGCGGGATGCGGCACACTCTGCTGATATGCAAAGACGGCCGCCGGCAGGTCAGAGTATACCATACTCAAGGAGGCGGTAGAGCCGGCCGATTCTGCCGGCCGCCTCTTCCGAGACCGTCTCCCGGATGTGTGCCACAACGGTCTCGATATCCTCTTCTGGCATGCACCCGAGGCTCTCCCGGCCGGAGAGGATCCGGTCAGCGAGATACTCCCAGTCCTCCCCTGAGAGACGGCTGACCCGCTCCCTGAAGTCTTCTTCATCCACCGCGACATGATTTGAGACCGGCGGGAGGATCGAGTGGAACTCATGCCCTGACTCTGGGCAGAGGACATTCTCATATTCAGGTGCTAATTTTCGCAGTATCGCAAAATCCCTCTCATCAAATGTGCGTGTCATGGTTCATCAGGTCACTGGTACCCGGGACCGGCGTCTCCCCTCAAAAGGAGTGTGGTGCGAGGAGGTATTTATCGGTGTCGTGGCCGGCGACCCCCCTGGATAGCCCGCGCAGATACCTTCTATCTCCCGGTTGCCTGCCCGCCGGGACTCGACTACCCCACCAGGCAGCGAGCGCCGACACTCTCTCACCTCCTCATTTCACCGGCGAGCAACCCGGGCCGCCCTGCCACCAGGGGTATATTCATTACTGTTGGAGGATTCAAGAGTCACCCCATACAGAGATAGTGAAGAGGCGGCAGGAGAGATGGCGATCGAAAAATACCAGGGACGTTTAAAACCCGGCGATGCGTTCAGGGAGTGGCTCACGGGCATCCTCGCCGATCGGTTGCCGAACCCTGATGGTGACGTCAGGATCTACCGGATAGAACCGGCATCACACGTCGTCTGCCGGTATGAGTTTGCCGGCGGCGTTAGTGTCATCGGCAAGTTCTTCGGCGCACCGACAGGTGCAAACTCCCGTTACAACCCGAGGAAGGCGATGAAGAACGAGTACTCCCGGATACGGCGTGTATCGGGTTTAATCCCTGTCCCCCACGCGCTCGCAGCAAGGAGTCGGTTCCATGCGGTTCTCGTGACCGATTATGTCCCGGGCCCGACCATGCAGGAACTCATCACGGCGAAGGCCCCCCTCTACGACCACCTGACCGGCGTCGCGCACCTGCTCCGCCGGCTCCATGACAACACGCGGACCTCCTGTAATCGGACACGGGAGTTCGCCTATTTTCACAAAGTGCTCGACCAGAACCAGCTCCCGGGATCCCTGCGGGAGCGGTACAACCGCCTGCTCGGGGTGTGGTGGCACAGCACCAGGATCAACCAGGACGAAGGGTGCATGATCCACGGCGA
>JAAZID010000060.1 GCA_012510295.1 Methanomicrobiales archaeon
CAAGTAACCGAACAAGTAAGAGCCCTCCTGTTCTGCCTGAAGGAGGGACCGCTCGGGACGAGGGATGCCATGCAGTGCCTGGGACTCAGCCACCGGCCCACATTCCTGTATAATTATCTGCAACCCGCGATTCGGGCGGGCCTGCTTGAGATGACGCAGCCCGGCTCACCCAGGAGCCCGACGCAGAAGTACCGCCTGACCGGGAGGGGGAGGAGTTATCTGGAGAGAGGCGAGCGCTGACGCCGGCCACTGGATAGCACCACCCCTCTCCCGGCAGCTATTACACCAGCTGATAATAACCGCCCCACACCAGAATCACCCCGGATACCCCGCTACTCTCCGATATCCATCACCACGGCATCAGGCCTCGCCTCGGCCAGGTCATCGACCGTCTGCGGGTGGCACGTGAAGTAGAGGATCTGGCATGTCTCTGCGAGGTCCGCTATCGCCCGGCAGGCATTCTTCCGGCGTTCCGGGTCGAAGTTGACGAGGATGTCGTCGAATATGACCGGCACCGGGGCAGACGACGTCACGTAGTCGCGGATGTACCCGAACCGCAACGCAAGGTAGAGTTGCTCGGCGGTCCCCCGGGAAAGTTCATCGATCTTCTTCCGGCCGCCGGTCGCCTCCTCAATGTAGATATCAGACCCGTCGACCGGCTTTACCACCCGCGTATACCTCTCGTCGGTGATCCGGGTGAAGAACGATTGGGCCTCCCGGAGGATCTCGGGCTGGCGCTCACGCTCGAAGGTCTCCACCGCCATAGCAAGGAGATGGGACGCCGTGGTATAGACCGCCCACTGCCGGGACACCTGGCGGATCTCCTCCCTGAGCGTAGCCTCGCGGGAGAGGAGGGGCGTGAGGTCATCATCCCCCTCGATCCGGGAGCGCTGCTCCCTGAGCGTCCCGATCTCTTGATTGATCTCGTTTATCCTTTCCTGGATTCCCGGGAGGCTTTCCTCCTTCTCCTGGAGGCGGACCGGCATCGCGATGGGATCATACTCCTGCAACGCCGCGATGAAGTCCTGGTATCGTCCTTCCCCGCTGTTCCGCCGGATCGCAGATTCGGCATCCCGGATGCTCGCTTCAAGCCTCACCCGCTCGCGTGACAACCGCTCAAACTCGCGATACTCCTCCGGTGTCTCTGCATCCCGCTCCCTGAGTATGCCCTCAAGGCTCGCCGTCGCCGCGCTATACCGGGCAAAAACCTTCTCCAACGTCTCTTCCTTCTCGTGCAACTGCTGCCTGAGCGTATCATACCTCCTCTTCGCCTCCTCCTCATCGCGGAGCAGCCTGACGAGTCCCTCCAGTACGGCGTCGGGAGGAGCGTTCTGCGACTCGTTGCAGGCGCGGGCGACAGCGGCGATCTCCTCCTCAAAGGACCGGATCTCCCCTGCCAGGCCCTCCTGCTTCTTCTCCGCCGCCCTGATCTGTGTATACAGGCCGGCAGCCCGCCTGATATCGGCGATGAACTCCGGCATGAGGTCGGGACTCATCGCCTCGGGGAGGTCGCGCTCCCGGCACCACTGCCTCCACGACTCTTGAGTATTCTCGCGCTCGAGAAGGGCATCGTTTATCATCTGCCGCGCCCTCTCCCGGGCTTCACCTGCACTGTTGCAGAGCTCCCTCGCACGAACGATCTCTGTATCGAGTTCGGATGCCCTGTCCGCCTCCCGGACAGCATCTTCGAGCGCGTGAACGAGAGCATCAGCGGCGGCCTGTGCCGGGAGGGAGTCGAGCCCGAGCGCCGCTA
>JAAZID010000398.1 GCA_012510295.1 Methanomicrobiales archaeon
CCTCCCGACCGGAACGCCCTTGATATCGCGGGAGAAGAGATCCCGTGCGGTCTCGACCGCCGTCGCGCCATCAGCGAAGAGGACACCGCCGGCCTTCCCCCGGCCGCCGACATCAACCTGTGCCTTTAACACCAGGGCATCGCCGATCTCCGGCAGGTGTGCCGCGATCTCTTCCGGTGCCCGTATTAAGACCCCCTTCGGGACCGGAATACCGTACTTTGAAAAGACCTCTTTTGCCTCGTATTCCAGTAGTTTCATGCTTGTTCTCCGAGTTCAAATCCGCGTTTTAGCGCTCTTGTGTTCAGGCTCTCGGTGCCCTTCGGGACGCTGTCGAGAACCGCGCGCTCGATAGCCGCCCGGCTCACGGCCCCTGTTATGGCCACGAGGGCGCCCATCATGACGATGTTTGCCACGATCTCCCGGCCGAGGTTCTCCTTTGCCTCCGCCGTCGCCGGGATCTCGTGGTAGCGGCAGACCGGCCGCGACCGGACGAGGTCGGCATCGAGGACCATGACCGCATCCTCCCGCGCCGCGACCCCGTACTTCTCAAACCCCTGCTGGGACATTATGATGTAGATATCGGGGTCTGTCACCTCAGGGTAGAGGATCGGCAGATCGTCGATGACAACCTGCCCCATAGATGCCCCACCGCGGGCCTCAGGACCGTAGACCTGGGTCTGGACGGCGTACTTCTCATCGTAGAGCGCCGCCGCCCGCCCGAGGATGACCGCGGAGAGGATGATCCCCTGCCCGCCGTATCCGGAGAACCTGACCTCATGTCTCACTGCTTCACCCCCATCGCCGGCCTCCGCCGCCTGACCAGCTCCCCGATGGTGAACGTGCCCTCCGGTATATCTGCGCCTTCCTCCACCAGGCGGTCGTACTTTACACGGAGCATCGCGTTACCCCGGAGGTACTCGATCATATCCGGGATGCTCCGGAGTTTATTGTGGCGGCCGAAGTTCGTCGGGCACTGTGTCCGCACCTCGATGAAGGCGAGGCCGGGTGTCTGCATGCCGGTGGTGATGGCTTTTGTGAGTTCCTTGACGTGGTATGACGTCCAGCGGGCGACGTAGTTTGCACCCGCCGCCACGGCAAGCTCTGCAAGGTCGAAGGCCGGTTCACTCGCCCCGTAGGGCGTCGTCGTCGAGAACGCTCCTGTCGGGGTTGTCGGGCTCCCCTGCCCGCCGGTCATGCCGTATATCTGGTTGTTCATGCAGATCACGGTCATATCCACGTTCCGGCGACAGGCGTGGATGAAGTGGTTCCCGCCTATGGCGGCGAGGTCGCCGTCACCGGTGAAGACGACGACATTGAAGTCGGGCCGCGCCATCTTCACACCGGTGGCAAACGCGAGTGCCCGCCCGTGGGTGGTGTGGAGCGAGTCGGTGAGGATGTAGCCGGGGGCACGGGAGGAACACCCTATACCGGATATGAACGCCGTCTCATCACGCTTCCAGCCCATCTCCTCAACCGCCGCGAGGGTGCAGTTTATGACCGATCCGTTGCCGCACCCCGTGCAGTATATGTGCGGGAGGCGGTCCTCCCGGAGCCAGTCCGGCGCTATCATCCGTGCGCCTCCAGGGCCTGCAGGAGTTCGGCGGGGGTGTGGAGCTCTCCCCCGATCTTTGCGATCGGCACAACCGGCTGGTCGGCGTGGCGCTGGACCTCCCTCACCATCTGGCCCATGTTCAGTTCCGGCATCAGGAAGACCTTCGCGTCGGGAAACTTCCCGAGCGCCGACTCATCAAACGGCCAGACGACGCGGAAGCGGAGGTGGCCGATGGACTCATCGGGGTGGTCGCGCATAACCTGTGCGACCGTCCGCGACGGCGGGCCGTAGGTGACAAAGACCCTCTCGGCGTCGGGGTTTATGACCTCGTAGTCGGCTATATCGTGGCGCGCCGACTCGACCTTCGCGACCAGCCTGCGCACGAGCCGGTCGTGCGCCTCCGGGTCGGTCGTATCGGGATACCCCCTCTCGTCGTGGGTGAGCCCGGTCACGTGGACCGAACGCCCCGAGCCGAAGGGGGCGAAACCGGGAATGCCGTCCTCTCCGGCCTCATACGGCAGCGAGCCTTCAGCAAGCGGGGCCGGGGGGACGATATCGACCGAGTCCGGTATGGTCACCCGTTCCCGCATATGGCCCACGGTCTCATCGGAGATCAGGAATGTTGGAACCCTGAACCGGTCGGCGAGGTTGAACGCCTTCACCGTCAGGTCAAACATCTCCTGGACGGAGTTCGGGGTGAGTGCGATGATGCTGTAGTCACCGTGCGACCCAAACCGACACTGGAGCATGTCGCCCTGCGCCGCCCGGGTCGGCTGGCCGGTGCTCGGGCCGCCCCGCTGGATGTTGACGATGACGCACGGTGTCTCGGTCATGGCCGCGTAGCCGATATTCTCCATCATGAGTGAGAACCCCGGACCGCTCGTGGCGGTCATGGCCCTCGTTCCCGTCCAGGCAGCCCCGATCACCGCAGCGATGCTTGCGAGCTCATCCTCCATGGATATGAAGACCCCGCCGGCCTTCGGGAGCCTCCGGGCCATGGTCTCCGCGATCTCGGTCGACGGCGTGATGGGGTATCCGCCGAAGAACCGGCACCCGGCGGCGATCGCACCCTCCGCACAGGCGGCGTTCCCCTGCATGAACTCGAGCCTGCTCAAAACTCCACCTCCACCCTGTGCGGTTCAAAGGGCTTCTCCTCGACCCAGGTGATCGCCTGATCGGGGCATATCATGTGGCAGAGGCCGCAGAGCACCCGCCCGTAGAGGTGCTGTAGCCGGCAGTTTGTGCACCGCTCGGGACGGTCGAGAACCGGAACGACGATCCCCCGGGCGTTGAGCTCAGTCCCTTCCTGAAATATCCCGTACGGGCAGACCAGCACGCAGAGGTTGCACCCCTTGCAGCGGCTTTCATCGATGACGAGTTTCATGGAACATTATCCTGGTGAATGTTGAATCGCTGATAAAATTGTGTTTTCGCTTTCTCGTGTACCGCACTGAAGATATCACCGCCGTGAGCGTCGATCCCGACCGTCAGTGGGAGATGATCAGCCTCGATGATCCAGACCGCCTCGGCCATACCGAGGTCTTCAAAATAAACACCGCGGAGTGTCATACGCGCAGCGGCGAGAGCAGCGCACCCCCCCGTGAACGCGAGGTAGACCGCGCGCCCCCTGAGATCTTCGACCACCTCCCGGCCCATGCCCCCCTTGCCTATGATGGCGCTGACTCCCGCGTCGATGAGGAATCCTGTGAGCGCGTTCATCCGCGCGGATGTCGTGGGGCCGGCGACGACGAGCCGCCCCTCCTGCACCACCGGGCCGCAGTGGTAGACCACGGCGCCTTCAGGGTCGAAGGGGATCCCCTCCTCCATCATCCGCATGTGCGCCTCATCCCGGGCGGTGTAGATCGTCCCCGTGAGGGTCACCCGGTCGCCCGCCCGGAGGTCGAGGACCTCGTCGCCGAGGGGCGTCGTGAGATCGATCATCGACGGACCTCCACGGTCGCCCGGCGGCAGGCCCAGCACTGCACGTTCACCGCCACCGGGAGTGATGCGGTGTGACAGTCTGCCCGCTTCACCTTCACGGCGAGAGCGGTCGTATCACCCCCAAGCCCCATCGGCCCGATACCGAGGGCGTTGACCGCGTCACAGATCGCCTGCTCGTAGTCGTCCATGGTATCCACCGGGAGGAGGAGAGCCTCTTTTGCCAGCGCAGCCACGGCATCAAACGTTCCGCCGATACCGACACCGAGGATCACCGGCGGACAGGGCCTGCCCCCCGCGATGAGCATCGTCTCGGCGACGAACTTCGGGATATCACCCGCCTGTGAGGGGAGGAGCATACCTATCCTCGATGCGTTCTCGGAGCCCGCGCCCTTCGGGAGCACGGTGACCGCAAGCCTCTCCCCGGGCGTCACGTGGACTGCGGGCATACCGACGCCGGTGTTGTCCCCGGTGTTCCTCCGGGTGATAGGATCGACGACGTTTGGGCGGAGCGGGACCGCAGCCGTCGCCCGGCGCACACCCTCCCGCACACCATCGAATAGCTCAGGGGTGAGCGGGATATCGGGGGGCAGGGTGATGTAGACCACCGGCACGCCGGTATCCTGGCAGATCGGCACCTGTCGCTCTTCTGCGAGTGCAATATTTTCAAGGATTGTAGCGAGCTCGGATCGTGCGATCTCATCCCTCTCTGCCGCCGCCGCCCTTGTGAGCACCGCGAGGACATCGGACGGGAGCCGGATAGAAGCCTCCGTGAGCGCCATTTCAGTGGCGTCTGCCAGTGAGCCTGAAAGCGTCGAATCTGCTGGATTAGCCATCATTTATACTGGTGGGAAGAGACTATAAAAACCTATATTCCAGCAGGTTACCGGATCTCCTCCCCGCAAAAAAAGGATATGGGCCGGTTATGCCGTCGCTTCCCGCTCTTCAACGATCTTTGCGGGGGACGGGATCTTATAGATACCGCGCTTCAGGGCGGCCTTTGCCTTCTCAACGTGCTGGGGGTGTGTCCAGACGGAGAAGACCTTCTGGCCGGGCTGGACCCGGGCGGCGGTGCCGACGGCCTTCCCGAACGAGCGGCGCATCCCTTCCGAGACACGGTCCGCTCCTGCGCCGGTCGCCTGTTTGTTCTCACGGAGAACGTGGTGGGGGAACGTCCGGAGCTTGAACCGGTAGTTCGCCCTCCCGACATCCTTGAGGAGCCGCCGGTTGACACTGATACGCGTAGCCTCAAGGGCTGTGTGGCGTATCTGGCAGGCTTCCTCGACGACGATAGAGAGCTCGACCGGGAAATCCGCTGTGAGATTTCCCATATCAAACTGAACAATCTTGCTACCCGGTACGCCGCCCATGTATTCTCTGCGTGTATACGCCATCTTTGCGAGATTCCTGTACATCTTCGCCGGTTTTTTTACCATCGTTAAAAACTCCTGCCGATCAATGAGTGCTTTATAAAATGGAGATTTGCTCTAATAAACCTTACTGGGAGGTTTCGGTCTCGTTAATCATGTCGAGCACACGCCGTCGCACTTCCGCGAACTCAGCGCTGGTGCGGTCTCTCGGCCGGGACCAGGGGATGCTGATGATCTCACGGACGGTCCCCGGTCTTTGAGAGAGGACGACGATCCGGTCGGCGAGGTAGACCGCCTCGTCGACACTGTGGGTGACGAATACGATCGTCTGCTTCGTTTCGGCCCAGA
>JAAZID010000399.1 GCA_012510295.1 Methanomicrobiales archaeon
ACTCAAACCCGAGCAGCTCAAACATCGCTATTCCTCCTCCGAATGCTCCGGGAGGACTCGGTGTGGAACTCCGTGCGCGATCAGGTCCACCGGGCAGTGGTATGCATCCTCGATCATATCCGGTGTGATATCGGCTGTGTCATGCGTGTAGAGGCGCCGGTTCAGGCAGGCGACCCTGGTCACGCGCCCGGGGAGCACCCCGACATCGTGGGTCACAAGGACTACCGCCATCCGATCCTGGAGGCGATCCAGGATCTCGTAGAACTGTACCGCCGTCGGAGCATCCACGTAGACCGTCGGTTCGTCGAGGAGGAGCACCTTCGGATCGCCGACGAGCGCCCGGGCGATGATCGCCCGCTGTTGCTCCCCGCCCGAGAGGTTCTGGATCTGCCGGTCGGCGAGGTCGGCGATCTGCATCATATCGAGGATCTCATCTGTCCGCGCATGGTCTTCTCTGCCGTAGCGCCTTGGGCGGCGGGTGATGTGGCCGAGGCGGCCGGAGAGGATCATCTCCCGGACAGTGATCGGGTACTGAAAATCAAATGTCCGGAACTGTGGCACGTAACCGAGATCCTTTCGCATCGCCGGATCCCTGCTGCCGTTGATCCTGACCTCACCGCGATAGGGAGGGAGGAGTCCGAGGATCACCCGGAGGAGTGTCGTCTTCCCCCCGCCGTTCGGCCCGATGATGGCGTAGAAGTCATCGGGATATATGGCGAGACTCACACCCTCAAGCAATGTCTGGCCGCGCAACCTGACCCAGACATCATCGACCTCGATCACGGGTGCGCTCATGAACCACCACCCACCGCAAACGCCGTAGCGACATGCCGCATATTTGCCAGGTAATCTTTTGCAAGCGGGCTTACCAGCACAACGGTCCCGTTGATCTCGCTCGCTATCACTTCAGCGCTCCGGGTGGAGTACTCAGGCGACGCGAACACTACCCTGATACGCCCCTCCTTTGCCTGCGTGATGAGGTGCTCTATCCCTCGCGGAGAGGGTTCCTTTCCCTCGCTCTCGATCGGGATCTGCTCAAGACCATAATCCCGGGCAAAGTAGGCCCACGAGGGGTGGTAGACCATGATCCGCTCCACACCGGATGCGGCGAGCGCCCCGGCGATCTCCCTGTCCAGGGCGTCGAGCTCGTCCAGGTAAGCATCAGCGTTCCGGCGGTAGGTCTCGGCGTTCTCCGGGTCGACCTCTATGAGTCCCTGGCAGATGTTCTCGACCATGACCTTCGCGCCCCCGGGAGAGAGCCAGACGTGGGGATCGGTCCCGGGGTGACCCCCCTCCCCGGTCGATATCAGGTCGATGCCGCGCGAGCAGTCGACGACCAGCATCCCGGGATTCATGGCGGCGATCTTATCCTTCCAGATGAGTTCAAACTCTATCCCCGATCCCACGGAAGCATATATGTCGGCCTCTGCAAGATCAGCAATGATCCCCGGCGGCGGTTCATACGTGTGCGGATCGGCCCCCGGCGGCACCAGCAGGATCACCCTGACGTGATCGCCTCCCACCCGCTCCACAAACTCCTGCTCCGGCGGTATGGTGACCGCGACGACGATCTTTCCGTCGTCCTGCCGCTCGATCCCGGTGCAGCCGGCGGTGAATGCTACCAGCAGTAGAATTACAAAAACAAGAGCACGGTGAGCGACAACGTCTTTACGCTGTGATCTCATGGTTCTTCCCCTCAGGTTTGGTATGGGTCTAAATCAGGACAGGCATGAAGATAAATGCGTATCTATAGCTATCCCTTCTGGTTCCCCGGGAGACAGCAGCAACCCAGGTCGTGCTCGATCTCCCCGCAGACACTCGTCATCGGGTGGCCAAGCGATCTGCATATCCGGTTCGTGATATCCCGGGATATACACTGCTCGATCTTCTTTGCCTCCCTGCAGGCCTCGGTGGGCTCAAGTCCGTGACGGCTGAGCATCAGCGCAACGATGCGGTGGCGCCGGAAGAGGAACCGCGCGTAATCGGTGCCGTGGGACGTGAGTTTCACACCATGATAGGGGGAGTGCTCAAGGTATCCGGCCTTTGCGATCTCCCCGAGTGCCTTTGTCACCGTCGATGGCGCGACGGAGAAGTGCGTGGCGATATCGGTCGTCTTCACGACGTCGTCCTGCGTGTAGATGTACTTGAGGTACTCAGCCTTCCTCGGGGAGAGTTCGTCCCCGGTGATCCCCTGCATGGTAAACAGATTGGCGCCTTCCTGCTGAAAAGTTTTCGGTGAGGCTAAACATCCCGCAGGAGTTTGCCGATGACGTAATGGCGCCGGTTCTCTGTGATCACCGCCCGCCCGGAGAACCCGAACGGAAGATCCTCTTTGATGATGACATTGAGGTAAGAGGGGTTACGACAGACGGTTGAGCCGGGCATGTTCTTCTCGGTCGCGACGATCGCAGTCTCCCGGCCGATCCAGCGCTCATTGTATGTATCGTAGATCCGGTTTGCTTCACTGAGCAGTCTTCGGGACCGATCTTTTCGTATCCGCTCAGGGAGATCCTTGAGGGCGGCGGCGGGTGTCCCGGGCCGCCGGGAGTAGCGGGTGATGTTTACCTTCACAAACGCCGCGCGTCGGAGGAGGTCGAGCGTCTGTCCGAACTCCTCGTCCGTCTCCCCGGGAAACCCGGTGATGAAGTCGGACGATATCATCATATCCGGATACCGCTCCCGGAACGCATCGACGATCTCGATTACATCAGTTGCATGGTAGCGGCGCTTCATCCGATCGAGGACGGCATCTGATTCGGACTGGACGGGGAGATGGAGGAACTTGAAGATTTTGGGGCTTGCATAGGCATCGATGAGCGGATCCAGGATCCGGTGCACCGATGCCGGGTGCATCATCCCCGGGCGGACGGCAAACTCTCCCGGTATATCGCTGATCTCCCGCAGGAGATCGGGGAGCGACTCCCCCCGGTCAATCCCCCAGGCAGCCACATCCTGTCCGGTCAACTGGATCTCAAAGGCGCCTGACGCGACGAGGCGCCGGACAGCATCGAGGATATCCCCGGGCGGAGCACTCCTGAGTCCTCCCCGC
>JAAZID010000400.1 GCA_012510295.1 Methanomicrobiales archaeon
CTCTTTGCGACCCACTTCCACGACCTGGTCGACCTCGAGGGGACGCTTGCCCGGGTGAAAAACTTCCACTTCGCGGTGAGGGATACCGGAAGCGACGTCGTCTTCCTCAGAAAGATCATCCCCGGCGCGACCGACAGGAGCTACGGTATCCACGTCGCCCGCCTCGCCGGTATACCAAAGAAGGTGACCGACCGGGCGATGACGCTCCTCAAAGAGGCGGCGGAACGGGAGTACCCCGGCGGGCCCCGTGCACCCCGCTACACACAGATGCTCCTCGTCGACCCCGGTGAGGGAGTTATCGAAGAAAACCCGGCGGTCAGGGAGCTCAAAAGCCTGAACCCGAACGAGATGACGCCGATAGATGCCTTAAACACCCTTTGCCGGCTCCGGGAACTCGCAAACGAGGAGGATTCGCGAGGATGAAGATACGGATACTCGACCCCGATGTGGCAAACCAGATCGCGGCGGGCGAGGTCGTGGAGCGGCCGGCATCGGTCGTGAAGGAGCTCCTGGAGAACGCCATCGACGCAGGGGCATCGAGCATCCTCATCGAGGTCCGATCTGATCTCGCGGGGGTCACGATGATCCGGGTGACCGATGACGGCGAGGGGATGAGCGCGGAAGAGGCGGTGATCGCGTTTCAGCCGCATGCGACGAGCAAGATCCAGGATATCACCGATCTCTCGCATATCCGGACCCTGGGGTTCCGGGGGGAGGCGCTCGCAAGCATCGCCGCCGTCGCGGAGGTGACTCTGGTCACCCGGCCGCGGGACTCAAGCGCACTCGCCGGGACGAGGGTGGTGGTCCGGGGCGGTGAAGTCATAGAGAAGGGTGAGGTCGGGGCGCCGGAAGGAACGACCGTGATCGTGAAGAGCCTCTTCTATAACACCCCTGCACGCCGGAAGTTCCTGAAGAGCAAAAACACCGAGCTCGCCCACATATACGGGGCCGTGGAGGCGCTCGCGCTCGCTCACGGCGAGGTTGCGTTTCGGGTGATGCACAACGGAAGGGAGCGGATGGCGACCCAGCGCTCAGGCGGGCTCCTGAATGCCATAGCGGGCATATACGGTGCCGACCTCGCCCGCACACTCATCCCCATCGATGCAAAGACACCCCTCCTCCGGATCAGCGGCTACGTGTCCCGGCCGTCGGAGAGCCGGGGGAACCCTTCAGGGATCTCTATCAGTATAAACGCCCGGAGCGTCACCGCCCGGCAGATCACCGTCGCCATACGGGAAGGCTACGGAACCCTCCTCCCACGGGACCGCTACCCGGTGGCGTTCATCGATATATCGCTTGATACCAGTCTCGTGGACGTCAACGTCCACCCGACCAAGCGGGAGGTCCGGCTCTCACGGGAGTCTGAGATCTTCTCTGCGATCAGGGATGCCGTCGAGGAGACGCTCGCGGAGTGTGACCTCGCATACGTTGCACCGGAAGCGCCGGTGCAGCAGCAGATCATCGCCGGCGAACCCATACCGGCACAACCGATCGCTGAACCCGAGATCGTCTACGCATCAGGTCACCGCGCCCTCAACCTCTCGGACCGGCAGCTCCGGAGGACGGAGGAGGCGGGGGATACTCCAAACCTCCTTCCCCCCATGAGGCCGGTCGGGCAGGTGGCGGCGACCTACATCGTGGCCGAGGGAACCGACGGCACCCTCTACCTCATCGACCAGCACGCGGCTCACGAGCGGATCCTCTACGACCAGGTCGCGGAGAGGCGGGATAGAGAACCCGAGACCCAGGAGCTGCTCATGCCCACCATCCTCTCCCTCCCGCCACGGGAGTCCGCCGCTCTCCGCGACCTCATACCAGCCCTCGGAGAGGAGGGGTTCGTGGTCGAGGAGTTCGGCCGGGATACGTTTGCCGTCCGATCGGTGCCGGCCAGCCCCGGTGCACAGGAAGATCCGGATGCTATCAGGGAGACGATCGCAAAACTCCTCACTGAGGCATCCCACACTGGACCCGACCGGCGGGAGGCCGTCACCTGTATCATCGCCTGTCGGGGCGCGGTGAAAGCGGGCGTCCGCCTCACGCGCGACCAGCAGGAACGCCTCCTCGCACAGCTCGCCCGGACGAAGACCCCCTGGACATGCCCGCACGGGAGGCCGACGGTGGTGGCGTTTGACAAGC
>JAAZID010000401.1 GCA_012510295.1 Methanomicrobiales archaeon
CCTACGACCTGGTCACCGCGCCGGTCCACCTCGACCCGACCCACCCCCTCCTGGAGCGGCACGGCCCCGCGGTCTCTCACCACGAGATGGTGGGATGGATCATCAGGGGGCGGCGCACCCCACACCCCTTCATCGAGATCACCGGATCACGGGGGAAGACCACCACCGCCCACGCCCTCGCCTCGCTTATGCCGGGTCCGGGCATCCTGCATACGTCGACCGGGACATACCGTTACCCGGAGAAGGAATGCCTCTGGAAGCGGAGCATCACGCCCGCATCCCTGATCCCGGCGGCGCGTGAGGCCCGGCGTACCGGTGGCTGGCTCATCGCCGAGGAGTCGCTCGGGGTCACGGGCGCCGGGGATGTGGCGGTGCTGACGTCACCGGAGGACTACCCGATCGCGGCGGGCAGGAAGCGCGCGATCACCGAGAAGTGCCGGCTGCTCTCCCGGGCGAGAAACGTGGTCCTCCCGCCCGGTATCACCCTCCCACGGAGGGCGATCGCCGTCGATGATGTCGCATCCTTCGACGGCACGACCTGCCGGTACGCGCGGGGCGGGATTATAGGCTCATTTGAAAACCCGCTCTGCCTGCTTGAGGGCTACCGCACACCCCTCGCACTTGCGGCCGCGACCGCCTGCGTGCTCGGGATCGACCCCCGGCAGCTTGGGGAGTTCACCGCCCTGCCCGGCCGGATGGCGAGCAGGTGGGAGGGGGACCGGGTGATCGTGGACAACGCAAACAGCGGGACGAACGCGGAGACCACTGTGGAGGCTGCCCGCTACGCGCGGGCTCTCTCGGGCGGCGGCGACCTGACGCTCGTCATCGGCGAGGAGGCCCGTGCGATCTGTGAGGGGTTCTCACCGGAGAATATCGCGCGTGCGGTATCGGCCGCCGGGCCGACGGCGATTGTCTACGTCGGGGAGGGGCATGAGGCGGCGACACTCGATGAGGGGCTCGCCCGGGCTCAAGAGATCACCCCCACAGGCGCTATCGTCCTCGCAGTCAAGACATGGAGATAGAATCGATGCAGTATATCCAACCAAGACCGAGTTCAATTGTAGCGGCGCTCTACACCGCCCGCGACCTGGGCGTGGACGTGGCAATCCTCCACGGCCCATCAGGCTGTTCGTTCAAACACGCCCGCCTCCTTGAGGAGGATGGTATGCGGGTACTGACAACATCACTTGCTGACAACGAGTTCATATTCGGCGGGCATGACCCGCTCGTGCAGGTTATCCACCACGCAGAGGAGGAGTTTTCACCCAGGAGGATGGCGGTCGTCGGGACCTGTGTCTCGATGATCATCGGTGAAGACCTCGAGTCTGCCATCCACGATGCGCACGTCACCACGCCGACGATCGCGATCGATATCCATGCAGGGTTCCGGGAGAACATCGATGGCGTGCTTGCGACACTCGAGCCGGCGGCGGCGGTCGGGTGGATCAGCGCCGATGAGCTGGAGCGCCAGCGCTTCTGCCTTGAGAAGGCAAATGAGGTGGAACGGCTCCGCGGAGCGGCGTCCCGGAGCTATATCGAGCCATCGCGCGGCGACCTCAAACATATCGCTGCAAAACGCCTCATTGAGCTTGCCGATAGCGGTGCGACGGGGGTCGCAGTCATGAACGCGAAGAAGGAGACCGCCTATATGTTCGCCGATGAGCTCATCGCCCTCCATAATGCCTGCCCGGATGCCGCGATCACCTACATGAGTAACCTCGAGGACCGTGGGCTCCCGAAGGTCCGTGCGGATGCCGCCCGGATCCTCGCCGGGATGCGGGAGAGGGGCCTCGACCCTGAACTGATCGGGGCGCTGGATGAGTACGGCGCCAACGGTGATGCGGTCGGGGAGTGGATCGGGGAGATTGCACCCGATTTCGCCCTCATCGTCGGGGTTCCGCACGCCGTTCCGCCTGAGTACACACAGGGGATCGAGGTCATCTCGATAACAAACGGTCCCCGGCAGGTAGAGCCCCTCCGGGAGATGGGGCACCGTTATGTCCTGGTCGAGATCGACCTGCATCCAAAGACACTCGGCGTCCAGGAGATCGTCGAGAGCGAGTTTGGAGCGGTCCTGCGGAGCATGCGATGAAGGGGTTGCTGATCGCCGGCGACCGGTCCGGGAGCGGGAAGACGAGCATCACGCTCGCGCTCTCGGCGCTCCTCGCAGCCTCACGGGATGTCCAGACATTCAAGGTCGGGATGGACTACGTCGACCCCTCCTACCTGACCGGCGTGACGGGCCGGCCCTGCCGGAACCTGGATGGCTACGTGATGAGCCCGGAGGAGGTCCGGGCGGTCTTCTCGCACGGGTGCCGGGGAGCCGATATCGCCATAGTTGAGGGGGTCCGGGGGCTCTTTGAGGGGGCTGAGGCGCTCACCGACCTCGGGAGCACGGCGGCGATTGCAAAACAGCTCGACCTCCCCGTGGTCCTCGTGATCGATGCCCGGAGTATCACGAGGAGCGCGGCCGCGATCGTGAGGGGGTTCCAGGCGTTTGACCCGGACGTCAGGATACAGGGGGTCATCCTCAACAAGGTATCCGGCGCGCGTCACCGGGAAAAGACCGTCCAGGCGGTCGAACATTACTGCGGGGTTCCGGTCATCGGTACCATCCCCCGGATGGAGGAGATGGAGCTTGCGGCGCGTCATCTCGGTCTTGTGCCCTACGGGGAAGGGGCTGAGGCCGATGGATTCTTAGAGCGGATCGATACCATCAAGCGGATGATCGGGGAGCACGTCGACCTAGATGCGCTGCTCGGGATTGCCGGCGATATCTCGGTGCCGGCCGGAGAGAGTCCCCTCTACGCGGCACCGGGGGCATCCGATGTCAGGGTCGGCGTCGCGCTGGATGAGGCGTTCAACTTCTACTACGCCGACCTCTTCGATATCCTGCGATCAGCCGGGGCGGAGGTGGTTCCCTTCTCCCCGCTCCGTGACCGGCTGCCGGAGGCGGATGGCTACATCCTCGGGGGCGGCTACCCTGAGCTCTTCGGCGCCGAACTTGAGGGGAACGCCCGGGTGCGTGAGGGGATCCGGGAGGTCTCGCAAAACGGCACCCCGGTCTACGCCGAGTGCGGTGGGCTCGTCTACCTCACCGACAGGATGGTGCTTGCGCCGGGGTTTTCAGGTGTGGATGGGGAGCAGGTCTACGACCTCGCCGGGATCTTTGCCGGCGAGGCACGGATGCCGGCGCAAAGGATGCTCGGCTACACCGTGGGGACGAGCGATGCGGCGGGCCCCATGGGCCGGGCGGCGTTCCGGGGTCATGAGTACCACTACAGCGCTGTCAGGCTCCACTCAGGAACACGCTATGCCTACCGGTTGAGTCGTGGAAGCGGGATCCAGGACGGCCTCGACGGGGCTTTCCGTGATCAGACGATCGGGAGTTACACGCACCTCCACCCGGTGACGAGCCGGGGGATGTTTGCGCACTTCGTGGACCGTTGCCGGGACTGAAGACCCGGCAGGCGAACGCCTGAGTGCGAAGCGCAAAGCATACTAACAAACCGCTACTACACTATCTCCATGATCATTTACCTTGACGGCAAGTACGTTCCCGAGGAGGAGGCGAAGGTCTCGGTCTTCGACCACGGGCTCCTCTACGGCG
This sequence comes from Methanomicrobiales archaeon, assembly GCA_012510295.1. Lineage (GTDB taxonomy): Archaea > Halobacteriota > Methanomicrobia > Methanomicrobiales > Methanoculleaceae > Methanoculleus. The sequence continues at coordinate 3,611 of JAAZID010000401.1, forward strand.
ACGGTGTTTTCGAGGGGATACGCGCCTACAATGGGAGGGTTTTCCGCCTCGATGAGCATATAGCGCGGCTCTACGACTCGGCAAAGAC
>JAAZID010000402.1 GCA_012510295.1 Methanomicrobiales archaeon
CCTGACGAGACGGACTACACCTTCACAGCACCATCCGATCCGGGTACGTACTACTTCCAGTGTGACGTCCACCCCTTCATGAATGGTAACTTCATCGTAGAGTGATACGGTTCAAAACAGCAATGGAGAGTGGGGAACAGCCCCATCTCTCCGCCTTTCCACTGGCTCGACACTTTTCCGCAAGATTCGACACCACACTCCCGGTTCTAACCGGCGAGCGCTGACTGATCTACGTTGATGTCCGCTCAGTTCCGGCGCCAGAGATCGCGATCCGGCGTAACACCCGGTCTCTCTCAAAACTTCTCCCGGCGGGCACCGCGATCTGTATCGCGCTACACTCTTACTCTCGCGCCGGATCAGAAGCTTCCGGCACACCAGGGCCGCTACCGACACCGCTCCGGTTCATCATCGAGAGGAGGGGGTACCTGTACCCATCCGCCAGAGCCTCAGACCCCTTTGCATCTCTGTACAGAGGCGATCCCCACAGGCTCTCCGACAGGATGGTTCATGGAGATCCAGGCAGAGGCGGGAGATCAGGGCGGTCGCAGGGTCGATCCCGGCACGCATGCCTCCTCCGGGAAAAAGGTTAATACCGCCGGTGGAGAAGAGCGGCCCGGCATGGAAAATATGGAAAAAGAGGTGAGAATCGCCCGGCTTCTCATCACGGTATCGGTGATCTTCGGGCTCTTTGTGGTTATGACGCTCCTCGTTATCGGGATCAACGATTTTCCAGGAAGGCACGGTCTTCCCGGCACCTCCCGCACGGGAACGCTCATCCTCGCCGCGGTCAAAGCTGCCGGGATCGGATTTGGCCTTGCAGCGTACCGGGCGATAACCCGGGGTGAGCCTCATAGAGGCGGACGATACGCCCTCATTGCAAGCGTCCTCCCTCCTCTAGACCTTATCGCCCTCTTTGCAGGTTTTCTTGCACTCTTCTCGCGCAGGGAGGATAGAGCAGGATGATGGATACCTATCAGGGCGCCGGCAGCGGACCGCGCATCATATCCTGGAATGTCACGGCCCGGTGCAACCTCGCCTGCGCCCACTGCTACATCGATGCGGATGAACACGGCTCCTCCGGCGAACTCGATACCATCGAGGGTATGGCCCTGATCGACCAGATCGCTGCTGTCGGTCGACCGATCCTGGTTCTCAGCGGGGGAGAACCACTCCTCCGGCCAGACATCTTCGAACTTGCCGAGTACGCCTCCGGATGCGGGCTTGCGGTCGCTATGGGCACGAATGGTATCCTCATCACCGATGCCGTTGCGGGCCGGGTGAAGAATGCCGGTATCCGGAAGGTAGCGGTCAGTCTTGACTCGACCGACCCCGGGGTTCATGACACCTTCCGGGGCACCAGCGGTGCCTGGGAGAAGGCGGTCGCTGGTATCCGTTCCCTCGGACGAGCAGGTGTCCCCGTCCAGATTCACGCGACACTCAGCGGATCCGATGTCACCGGTATCGATGGGATCATCGCCCTCGGAAAGGATCTCGGCGTCCGCGATTACCAGTTCTTCTTCCTGGTCCCGACAGGCCGGGGAGAAGGGCTTGTGGCTGCCCCGCCGGAGGCTCATGAGGCCGCGATCGCGCGTATCCTCGCGCACGCCCGGGAGCCGGGGCTCTCCGTCCGACCGACATGTGCCCCGCAGTTTGTGCGGGTGGCAGCCCGGATGGGGCTTGACCCCTCACAGTGGGGCAGGGGATGCATCGCCGGGACTGCATATTGCCGGGTCACCCCGACCGGAGATCTCACGCCCTGCCCATACCTGCCCGTCCCGGTCGGCAACATCCGGGAGAGACCTTTCGGCGATATCTGGTATGGTTCCGGGCTCCTCGCCGCGCTCCGCGACCCCGACCTCCTCGGGGGGAAGTGCGGGCGGTGTGAATACCGCCGGATCTGCGGTGGGTGTCGCGCGCGGGCCTACGGAAGTGGCGATATCCTGGCGGAAGACCCCTGCTGCCCCTATGAACCTGGAGTGAGCGAGGTGGGATATGACTGATTGGCACCCTGATACCCGTGACCTGCGCCTCCTCGAGGTGTTACAGGACGACTTTCCCCTGGCCCGGCGACCGTGGCGCGCGATCGGGGACCGCATCGGCATACCGGAGGATGAGGTGCTCCGCAGGGTGCGTCGTCTCACCGGTGAAGGTATCGTCCTGACCATATCACCGGTCCTCGAGTCGGCGCGGATCGGCCTTTTAGCCACAACGCTCATCGGCATGCGGGTACCGCCGGATATGGTGGATGGGTGTGCGTCGGTGATCAACCAGGAGCCCGGCGTCTCGCACAACTACCTCAGGGACCATAGCTACAACCTCTGGTTCACGCTCGCCGCCCGTGACAACGCGGCCCTGAGTCGGTCAGTGGACGATATCATTGCCCGGACCGGTCTCTCTCCAGCTGATTGCCTTGACCTGCCTGCGGTGCGGCGGTTCAAGATCGGTGTCAGGTTCCGCTTTCTCCCGGATGGCGATGGGGAGGGAGGCGCATGAACGATCGTGACCAATATCTCCTCCAGAGGCTCCAGAGGGGCATCCCGCTGGTGGAGGAGCCTTACCGGGAGATAGCGGAGGAACTCGGTATACCGGAGGCCGAGGTGATCTCCCGGTTAAGGTCTCTTCTCTCCCTCGGTGTCATCAGGCGTCTCGCGGTGCGAGTCGATCACCGGAAAGCAGGCATCCTGGTCAACGCCATGGTCGCATGGAGGGTGCCTCCCGGAGGTGTGGTTGAGGTGGCGGAGGTCATGGCCCGATCTGCCGAGGTGACGCACTGCTACGAGCGCACTCCCATCCCCGGCCGGTGGGATTACAACCTCTACATCGTCCTGCATGGCCGGCGTCGCGAGGAGATCGATCGCTCTGTAGACCACCTCTCCCGGACAACCGGTATCACCGACTACGCAGTCCTCATCAGCACGCGGGAGCTGAAACGTGCACCTCCGGGACTCGCGTTCCTCTCGCAGGGGAGTTCTCCGTGATCCGGTTCACGTACCTCCTGCATGGAGAGGGACCGGTCAGCGGTCCATCGACGAAGCGTAGTGACCTCGCGTTTACGAAGAGGCCCGGGGGTCCGGTAGTCTTCTGGAACATCACGGCCCGGTGCAACCTCGCCTGCACGCAC
>JAAZID010000403.1 GCA_012510295.1 Methanomicrobiales archaeon
ATACAAGAGATCACACCAGGACGGGTTGAGTTGGACGAGTTCTGGGTGTTTGTTCAAAAAAAAATAAAAGAGGAGAGAGACCGGCAACAAAGGAGGGTATTTACGGATCACGTCTGGACCTGGAGGGAGCTTTTAACATACCATATTCAGTTATGATCTCATATTCAATTATGATCTGGGTCACTACCGATCCCTTACAGGAAGGAGGAGAAAGAATGAGTTATATACATGATGCAATCGCGAAACTTGAGAAGATCCTGGAAGACAGCGGGTGCGAAGATGGCGTCGTGACCTTGAAGGTGAACTACGACGCAGACGTCTGCCAGTACCCGAAAGGAGTCTGCATGGAGGGGGAGTTTGGCGGGAGGAGCGGACAGTTCATCACGAACGAGCCGGTTAGGGCAAATACCCGTGTCTCTTTCATGTACGGCGCTCCACTCAGCGACCAGAAGCAACGCGGGGCGGCGTGTGCGATCATCAACGCAGTCTCGGCGTTTCTCTGCCTGTCGCGGAAACTCCACCCGTGCACACCTGACCGCCGTGCATCCTGCCTCGCGGAGCTCTCCCACGAGGTTGCAGGAAAGCGTATCTACCTCATCGGTCCTATGCCGGCACTCGAACGCGCTCTCGGAAACCAGATGGTCGACTCCCCGGAAGCCGCCGACCTGATCCTTGTCACCGGAGACGGCATGACATCAGATGAGGGGGTCGCCTGTATCGACGAGTACCTGGGGGAGAAACAGGTGATCTTTCTCGGACCATCGACTGCCGGGGTCTGTGCTCTCATGAACTTTGAGCACTGGTGCCCCTACGGGAAATGAATACATTTTTTTAGAGAAGATGGATTATATTGGAGTATGCTATTTGGCTCTTCCGGGATCAGGCAGGTGTTCGGCCCGGGCCTTGTTCTTCTGGCGCACCGGGTAGGAGCGGCAGCTGTAGCCGGCGCATCATGCGGCGTTGTGGGCAGGGATACCCGCACAACGAGTGAACTGCTGGAACACGCTGTCATCGCCGGTATGGTCTCGGCCGGCGCAACCGTCCGGACCTGTGGTATCGCGCCCACGCCGACAGTCGCGTATGCGACGCGGGGTGCTGACGCAGGATGCATGATCACCGCCTCCCATAACCCTGAATCCTACAACGGCCTGAAACTCCTCAATCCCGATGGATCGGCGTTTGCCCGCAACCAGCAGGTCGCGATCGAGGATGCGCTCGCAGAGCCTCATTGGGTGGGATGGGATGAGCAGGGATGCATATCCCCGATCGACGCGGTGGGTGCCCACCAGGAAGCGATCCTGGATGCGGTCAGCCTCTCCCGGCCGATTACGGCGGTGCTCGACTGTGGGAACGGCGCCGGGAGCGTCATCACCCCAGACCTTCTCAGTGAGGCTGGTGCGAGTATCATCGAGCTGAACTGCAATACCTCCGGCCGGTTCGCCCGCCCCTCTGAACCACTTGAGGCAAACCTCCCCTACATCGCCGATCTCGTGCGGAAGCGGGAGGCCGCGTGCGCCGTGATCCACGATGGGGATGCCGACCGGATGATGGCGTTTGATGAACGGGGGCGCTACATCGACGGCGACCATCTCCTCATGCTCTTTGC
>JAAZID010000010.1 GCA_012510295.1 Methanomicrobiales archaeon
AAAACCTGTTGTGGATGTGGAGCAGTGCATGACATGCCACTCTGGAAACGGGTAATGGTATGTGAATGTGGAGTTGTCCTTGATCGCGATCGGAATAGCGCGGTCAATATCATGGTTCGATTCCTATCACAGAATGCCTCGTGGACGGGCTATCAGCAATTTGCTGATAATCTACGAAAAACAGGTCTGGGACTTCCTGAAGTCCCGGTACACTCGTAGGAAGCCCCGCCCTTTAGGGCGGGGTAGTTCACTGCCAGACAAACGTGTAGTCCTGGATGCCGGCCACCTTATCCCCGTAGATCTCGAACCGCCATGTCCCAGGGTGCAGGCCGGCATAGTCCTTTATGCGCAGGTAGATCCTTCCATTCACGCCATCATACGCGTCATAGTACGGCCCGAGCACGGCATCCGGCGCGTGAACCGTCAGGCGAAGCGAATTGGCCGCATCACCCCAGTTCAGGTCGATGATGAGTTCTGTTGTGCCTGCGGCAACATAGGTCGAGTACCAGTTCGTCTCGCCCTGCACGATGCTTCCGGTGGTCATCGGGGTAAATGATGGGTTATCTTCGAGTATCGCGTCCCCGGCCGGGGTTACGATGTAGCTATGGATTTCTGTCTCCTGCGCCGCTACGGTCGGGATCAGAAACGCCGCGGCGACCACGATAATTATTGCGATTCTGTAGAGGTTCATAGTGCACCGTAGAAGAATTTCTAAAACCACTATATACCTTTTACGGCCATTACGCCTATATATCGCGTGATATGCAGCTGCGATGGCCGTAAACTATATCAAACTCTTTACTGGATAGAACAGCACGGATGCCTGAACGGTATCCCGCGGGAGTCGGGGAACTCGATCGGCATCGTGTCCCGGCTCCCAACAGCGTGCCCGGAGGGCCAATAGGGCTGTTGGCGCCCAGAAGGGATAGCCATTGTGGTTCTACGACCCCCCGGGGCACGCATGAATGAGGTGAAACTATGAAGTTACTGCAGGTTGGCATAGCTGCACTCCTTGTGCTGCTCTGTTTTGGGGGAGTCTCGGCAATCGAAACGGTCGACTTCGCTGTATATCTCCGGCAACCGCCGTCGGATATGTCTAACGTCATGGATGTAGAGGTGCTTTCCGGAGAGATCTCAAGAGACACTGGTGCACGGGATGTCGCCACGTTCCCCTTCGGGGGGACAATCACTGAATCGCAGCCCAGTCGGACCTTTCAGTTTGCTGTGCCTCCAGGCGTCTACAACTCCATCCAAGTCGACATGAAGTTCTACCAGGTCGATGGTAAATGGAGCGACCTGAGATTGAAACTGGTCGACAGCAGCAACTGTGTTCTCGCACAGGATGACGGGCCGTGGATCTTTGAAAACGGCGAGCGCCATGTGCGGTATGATCATCGTCTCCAGGAAGGCGATACTTATTGGATCGTTGTCGAAAAGATCAGCCTTGTTGGTGATACCTGGTTTGATGGGACCGTGAAATTGCAGACATGAAAGTATCAGGTACCGCCTATGATACTCTTTTTTTGCTCTTAGCTTGGCTATCAAATGATCCAGTGAATACCCAATATTAGGACTGGTAAATTGAGAGAAAAAACATGACCTTGACCATAGAACGCAAGCCTCATCGTGGCCAAAAATGAGTTCTCCGATCTCTTTTGTGAGCCGCGTTTCCTCCTGACCGTTGCACTATATCTCATCATCGCCCTGGCCGGCATGCCCCAGGGGTTTGAACGTTATGATTACGCCCTCTCCTCCTACAACGAAGCGCTACAGGCAACTGATGAGTACCGGAATCTACAGGAGGTGGGAGCCTGGTGGCTTGATGCGCCGGGCAAGCCCTCGATATTCCTCATTTCTCAAAAAAAGTATCAGTGCCGCCTTTTCCTGTATACCATAATGAGGACGAGGGCAAAGACGAGCGCACCGCCACCAGCGAATATCCCGATAATAGGTATCCCTTTTGGTCCGGGTTCATAGAAGGGATCGTTATTCGGAGGGAACTCGAATGATTCTTTCAACAGGCTTCTGATGATGAAGGTCGTCTCATCGCTCCCGACGACTTCGCCGTCCTCTCCGTATGCCACGATCCCGTAGGTGTGGTTGCCTGGCGTGAGGTGGAAAGAGTTCTCTGAAGAGATGTTTGCGACCCTGATCCCGTCGACAAAACCGGCGATTGCGGCAACTCCCTCGGGCCTCTCGATCCGGTAGTCAAGAAGATGAATGCAGCCAAGCCACTTTTGCAGGCCAAAGGTTTCAATACCCTCCTGCGAGCGTTTTCCATGGATTGCTATCCCGACGCTGTTCTTCGCCGCAACACCGGGAAAATCGAGATCTCTTCCCTCTGCGGTGAGATGTGTCTTCTGCCGGTTGCCTGCCCGGTCATAGCCGATGATCTGCACCTCGTGGGCGCCCGGGACGCACCGTATCGGTCCCCAGAGAGGATTTTCATAGCGGTCATAGCCATTCACCTCTGTGGTGTGGATGGTGCGAGGCAGGGAAACCGCACCCGACGGGCAGGAGCCGAGATTCTGGCCGTCGACGATCACCTCATAGGTGAGGTCTTTCTCCGGGGAATCGTAATAGATAGTCCCGTTCTCCACCCGGACTACATATTCGGGAGGTGTCAGGTCGCCGGTGTCTTCCACCCATGCGATTGCGCCGGCCACCGCTCCGGCGCACTCGGCGGCGAGAGTGTAATTGAGCCTTTCAGGACGATCTTCCGGCGTATCCCAGATTATGAGATGGCTTCCCTGGTCGACCAGCCGTAGCGCCGGGATGTGTCGTTCCTGAAAATTGACTTCATCCCCTACCGCAGCCGGATTGCTGAAGTCGCGCTCATATATGATACCTTTGCTCCCGGGGAGCCACTCATAGAGCCATCGATGCTGGGGAAGGGCGCGAGCCTTGAGAGAATCGCCATACGCCACGCAGTCGAGGTTGATGACAGCTATGATCTCGTCATGGCGATCTTTGTGCGCATCCAGCCACCGTTTACTCCCGAACAGCCCACATCCTCGCCTGAAAAGGCGATGAAATAGATGGTCCGGTCCAGATCTTCGTCCCGGAGGAGGCGAGCAACTTCCAGCATTGATGCGACGCCGGCAGCGTTGTCGTCGGCGCCTGGATACACCTCACCGGGGTGTTCGGGGGCGGCGGTGTCGTAGTGAGCGGAAATGATAACGGTTCTGTTACTCTTCCCTTCCTTCACCCCGATCACATTGGAGCCTATGAGCACCGTTTGTACTTCATAACCTCCCCCTCCTTTATACGTCGCGACCGGCACCTCGAAGGGCTCGACGGTCACCATAAGCCCGCGCTCATGCATTTTTTCGCCGATATACCCGGTCGCTTCTTCCTCGCTCCCCGTGAACCGCGAGAGATTGCAGAGGTCGCGGGTGATGGCCTCGATCTCATCGGCATCCGCAGTGAGCGCTGAGGTCGCGGGGACGAGGAAGATGAATAGAACGAAGACGAAATAGAGTTTTTTTATGGTGATTAACGTTCTTTCGCGGTTGTCCAACTCTCATCACCACCTGGTGCGTTATAGATCTCTTTCGAGTCGTGTACTGTCCTGTATTTATCTTTCGAGAAGAATTTAGCGGTCTGGGGCCACTCACCGCAGGAACCTGGAATATCCCGACAAGGAGAAGTCCTGTTAAGACAGCGAGCGTGCTTCTGTGTGCTTCTGTTTTTTCCTTTCATTTCTCTCACGTTTCTCCCCGAAGACATAGCACTGCAATGGCTATCTGGAAGCCAACAGCCCTATTGCCCTCCAGGCACGCGGCGGGGGTCGGGGCACGATGCCGGTCGAGACACCCGGCTCCCGCGGGATACCGCAGGCGGCTTCCCTGATGGAGGCGTCGACGCCTCCATCACCTTAACGTTTCTGTGCTCACCATCAAACTGTCGGTGGTATCTCCAGCCCACCGGTTCTCCTCGATTTGCAGCGACAGTTTCTGTTCATAAGCAGTACAGCCGATCTCCAGGGGAAATTGGCCCTGTGTCCTCTCACGGGCGCGGGGTCTGTTTCGGACCGGAACTCGCGATACCTCCTCTCTGAGCCAGAAATCTGGCGATTTCGATGGTGTGCGTCCGACCCGGCCGCCGACGGACCGGCGATGCGCGTGCACCCGCCGGAACCGCAACGGCTATCCCTTTCGGGCGTCAACAGCCTATTGCCCTCCGGGCACGCTGTGGGAGTCCGGGACACGACGTCAATCGAGACACCCGGCTCCCGCGGGATACCGCACACGGTATCGTCAATCAAGGCGTCGACATTCTTTCATATACCTTTTCTGTGCACCCCTCAAAACCGCCGTTGCAGCCGCGGTTAACCTGATCCGGCCGCCCCGTGGCTATGGCTCTCTTTTTCGGCGTCGGGAAACTTCGACTCAGTTCCCGCCCTTCCTCCCGCCTCCCGGGAGGGATCCATTAACCAGAGCGCTCAGGTGCTCGAGCCCCCGTTCCGAATTATACGCCACCACCTGCGGGCTGCCGTCCTCTCTGAAGGTGTCGGGTGCGCCGGTGATCACAAAGAGGGCGCCGTCGGCATACGGTCCGAAATCGTGCAGCCCGAAGATCGCACTCTGCAGCGTGATCGTTTCAGATTTTGTCTTCTCGCTAACATGATACGAGTGCATAAGTTTCGTCGGTTCCGGAAGGGTGAGTACGACATACGTACCCTCTTCTTCGTCCATATGGTTCGAGAGATCCTCCCAGGAGACGTACATCTCAACAGGCGGCGTCAGGCTATGGAGGACCGCCAGACACTCCTCATAGAGGGGTCCAAACCGATCATCTCCTTCTACGATCCGCACCTCCCCTTCCCCTGCGGTATGAATGAGAACAACCGCTCCTTCCTCCGAAGAAAGAGAGGCGTGGTAAAGGAGAACGACAGCAGAGAGTAGGACAATGAGCACGAGGGAGATGAGAAAGTATCGTTTGTTCATGATGTTACCCATCTTCCGCAGTAGCGCTCCTCACCGCCAGCACATGGACCGCGCCGACGACCAGCAGCGCCACAAAGAGGGCGCCAGTTCCAGAAGAGAGTCTTTGCATTCATGGTTCGCCCCTGAAACACGCCCGGACGAGATAGAGCGAGGTGGCGATAAAGACGATACCAAGACCGATGCTGACATAGTCGAGCGGGTGCGCCCGGAGGAGAGATATCCACCAGTAGTCGGATGGGATGGCCATCCCCCGCGCGCCCAAGCTCACGAACAGCATCCCAACCGCTGCGGAGAACAGCGCCGAGACGAAGGCGCGGACCCTCGGGTAAGGTATACCAAAGAGATCGTTTCCCCAGAACTTTTCAGAAAATGTGCGCATTGTCATCATCTCATCACCAATCAAGACATCGGTGTTGCTCCCCTTAACGTTTCTGTGCTCATCATCGAATCGTCAGCGGTGCCTCCGCCTCACCGGTTCTCCTCGATTTACGGCGATGGCATCTGTTCACGAACAATACGGCCGATCTCCATGGGAAATCAACCCTGTGCCCTCTCACGGGCACGGGGGTCTGTTTCGGATCGAAACTCGCGATACCTCCCCCGGATCCCGAAGTCTGGCGATTTCGATGGTGTGCATCCGGCCCGGCCGCACGACGAACCGGCGATGCGCGTGCACCAGCCTTGCACGTATCGGGCGGTTCCACCTTCCGCCGTCACCGGATGTCCATCCGCATGAACCTCGTATACGCGATGGCGAAGAAGATCGACGGAAAGGCGATCAGACCTGCGATACCTGCCCAGACACTGTTGAGAGAATCAACGAGCGGCATCTCCCGGCCTGCAGAGACGACAGCGGCCACAGCCTGGTAACTCTTCTGCGGCGAGAGAAGCGTGATCACATCGGTGACGGTTCTTTTCTTCTCGGTATACGTCGCCAGTTCTTCCTGGTAATCTCTCAGCGCTTCACTCCATACAGATGCCTGCTGCCCGGAATCGTCACGCTGGACGAACGATTCACCAGCAGAAGTGGAGACATACATTTCCACGGGAGTCACTTCGATTTGCTGGGGACGTTGCGGGGGTGGGCCTGCAACGGCATCGCCAACCATCACCCCGAGCACCGGGAGGAGCGACGAGATGACAAAGAAGATCAAGAGGGTGAAGATCAACGCGTTGCCGCTCTCCCGGATAACCGTCGAGAACGCCAGGGCGACGGCGAACCACGCGCTCAGGAAGAGGAGCGAGATCGCCCCGAAGAGCAGGATGGCGACAATTTCGCTCGCCGTCGGCACGATCGAGAGCACGAGGAGGACGGCGGTGGTGACGGCAAGGACAAGCCCCACGACGATGGCCAGGGCGGCGGCGCCCCCGAACGCCTTGCCGACGATGACTTCGTCCCGGTAGATCGGGTGTGCAAGGAGGGTTTTGAGCGATCGGGACTCCTTTTCGCGGGTGACCAGGTCGAACCCGGCTGCAATCGCGAGCAGTGTCCCGAGCGTCACCGTGGTCCCGGCCATGGAATCGAAGATGAGCAGGATCGAGGGGCGCTCAGGCATATCAAGCCACCAGGCCCCGAGTTCCTGCAGATCCCGATACTCGTCGGCCGCCTGCAGCGCGTCGTTGTACGAGGTCAGTGCGTAATCGTAGCGTTCGAGCCCCTGGCCTGTGCCGACCACCGCGATGATGAGATATAGGAAAAAGATCAGGAGGAACCGCCGGCTCGTGAAGAGGTCGGAGAGCTCTTTTGCGGCCACGGTTAAAACTCGTTCTGCTGCCATAAATTACCCCGTTATACTATAGGGTCGATATCATCACCCCTGCGAGAGAAGATACGTGAGGGCGAGGAGTGAGGCGGCGACGATGCATGCAACCAGAACCCGAGGGAGTGGTTCACCATGTTAGAGTTCCAGGGTATGAGAAGTGGTTGTGCGCATCTCATGTCTCGACCTCGGGAATGTATGACGGGTATGTCTCATAGGCGGCGGAGACCATGCATGAGTCGTTGACCTGAGCAACTATCATTGAAGCCGTCATGCGGTCATCGGGGTTCGGATCAAGGGGATGAAAGACAATCTGAGTGTAATTTCCCTCTTCGCTATAGGAACCCTTTGAGAATGAAATCGTATCGATGTTTTTGTTACTAAGCAACCTGACGACCTCCGGATCGACGAGGGTCGCATTGAGTGCATTGAGCGACGTGACCTCTGCCGGACACGTATCCGCAACTCCTATCTGGCGAGGTTCATGTAATGGAAAGTAATATCCTATTCCTATTCCCAAAAAAAGGGTCAAAATTAAAGAGCCGGCCATCAATGATTTCATGCTATCCAAGATCTCACCCGATATGCCTTTGACCACCATGGGATACTGTATTCCAATTCCGGCGCCCCAGCAGAACAACCTACGAGATGAGAGACCGTACTGTCCTGAAGGTTGTTGTTCCACCACAGTGTAATGGGACTATAACTGGTAGTCAAATACGAGTCCCAGAAGTAAGCTTCAGAGACAGGAGTGAAGGTGTTGCCATTTAGGGCAAAAAATTCATGGTTTTCGTCCACATCTCCAAAACAAAAAGGCACGTGCCCAGTCCTAATGACTTCCCCCTGCCATAATAGCATGTATGGATATCCCTCAGCTGCTTGTACTGTGCTGATATAAATCTCAAAGAAGTAATCCGCTGAGCCACTTGTGAATGTTTGGTGAACAATATATCGCTCATTTTCTGGGACTGTGCTATCATAAGTGAAAACAGTATATTCTGAAGGATCACCTCCAAAAGCCTCAGAGTTCTTTGCCACACCCACTTCTATCCAAGTAGGAACTCCATTGAGTTCTTTGCCTATATGAGATGTTAGATAGTGTAACGCTGTACCACTGGAAGATACTTCCAAATTTCCAGGATGATTATACCCGTTGATCCCTTGATAGTGGTGTTCATCGATTCTAATTCCTGAATCTGCCTGTAGTGAAGTTGATTGTGACGAGACCTCCAGGCTGCCGCCAACTCTAACAGAACGATATTTATGTAACCGGGTAAGCCCTTCGGAGAGTTCCTTGCTCCTATTTTCATTCATGCCGTCAAGATAGGTTATTTTCGGCATTTCTTCAATCATTTGAGAGATTTCTTTATCACTTAACCGATCTCCCCCATCGTCAAAAAGAAAAGGACTCCGCTCCAGTTCTACGCTCCTGCTTACCGGATCGCCACAAGGCGAATTGGTGCCGCCCGGGCTGTTTTCATTCGCACTCACCGCCGGCACGAAGATCGCACCGACGATCAGCAACGTCACGATGAGGACGCTGATTCCGGAAAGAACTTTTGGTTTCATGATTCCATTCCTCCTTTCATGTGTGCCCCGGAACCGCAACGGCTATCCCTTCCGGACGCCAACAGCCCTATTGCTCTCCGGGTATGCTGTGGGAGCCGGGACACGATGCCGATCGAGTTCCCCGGTCCCCGCGGGATATCACTTGCGATATCGCCGATCGAGACATCGGTGTTGCTCCCCTTAACGTTTCTGTGCTCATCATCGAATCGTCAGCGGTGTCTCCGGCTCACCGGTTCTCCTCGATTTACAGCGATAGCCTCTGTTCACAAGCAATACAGCCGATCTCCAGGGAAAATTAATCCGGTGCTTTCTCATAGGCACGGGGGTTGGTTTCGAACCGAACTGCGCGACACCTCGCCCCGATCCGAAAATACGGTTATTTTAAGGGTGCATATCCGGCCCGGCTCTACTGCTGCCGGCGATGCGCGTGCACTGGCCCCGTACATACCTGGCGGTTTCACCTTCCGCCGTCACCGGATATCCATCCGCATGAACCTTGTATACGCGACGGCGAAGAAGATCGACGGGAAAACAAGCAACGCCGCCAGATTCCGCCAGATCCGGCTTGCCGCATCCTCCGGCGGCAGTTCCGAAGGATAGGTAATCGTCGAGGCCACGGTATTATAGGCCATCATCGGGGAGAAGAGGTAGACCGTATCGGTGACGAATTGCTGTTTGCTCCGGTAAACCTCCATCTCCTCGACGTACTGTCCGGACTCTTCCTGGTACACCTTCCATACCGCTTCGTCATCCCCGTTCGGCGTTTC
>JAAZID010000061.1 GCA_012510295.1 Methanomicrobiales archaeon
GTCGATGGTGTCGACCTGGAGGTCCGGGAGGGGGAGGTTCTCGCCCTCGTCGGCCAGACGGGTTCGGGGAAATCCACCCTTGCGCATATCCTCGCCGGCGTCCTCCGCCCGGATGCCGGTGAGGTCTGGTTCATGGATAGCAAGGTTCACGGCGGGAAGGCCGGCCACCGGTTCGGGGGTATCCAGATCGTCTTTCAGGATCCCTTCAGCTCGACGAGCAACCGGTTTACGGTGCTCGATGCGGTCCAGGAACCCCTCGATATCAACGGCATCGGGAGTCGTAACGAACGACTGGATATGGTGAGGGATGCCCTGGACCTGGTCCGGCTTCCGGCTACTGATCTCTTCCTCGCGAAGTACTGCGGTGAACTCTCCGGGGGCCAGAGGCAGCGGGTAGCGCTTGCACGGGCCATGATCATGAGGCCAAAGCTCCTGATCGCTGATGAGATCACCTCCGCCCTGGATGTCTCAACGGCGGCAAACGTGCTGCGCCTCCTCAAAGGTCTCCAGAACCGCCGGGGCTTTGCCATGATCTACATATCCCATAACCTGACCCTGACGCTGAAGATCGCCGACCGGATAGCGGTGATGAACGCCGGAAAGATCGTGGAGGTGGGCAACGCCCATGAGGTGATGCTCACCCCAAAGGATGATTACACGGTGAGGCTTGTCGGATCGAGGATCGGGCTCTGCTGCCATGACCATCATACGGAGGTGGCGTGAACTTGTGCTGTCTCTGTTGACTGCCTTCGATCGGCGGGCGAGAAGGGAGCGCCGGGTTATGATGCTACAGGTGAGTTGTGACCCTTTTGTCCTGATCACTCCATTCGTGCTCGGTCTTCTCTGTGCACACCGCCGGAGCAGGCCTGACCGGTCGCTCAAGGATCCTTCCCGGGTGGGCACGTATCCGGGCGTCCGTCCCGCCCGCGTCGATGCTGGATAGGCGGGAGAGGAAGTTCATGCAGGCAGCGTCGTGTTGGAGTTCACTGGAGCGGTGGCGCCGGCAGTGAGATCCAGGATCTTATCAGTACTACCTAATTTGATGCAGATAGTAATTATTAATACAATATTTTACAAATTCTAAGAATATGTGTAACCGATCGACAGATAAGGTGCCCGACATGGTCCCCTCCGGAAAGGGCGAACGGATCAGCCTGCTGGAGTGGGATTCCTGTCATACTTTCCGGCGGTGGAGCTGATTGGAGAGAGCAATCATAACTGTCAGGAACCTGGAACACAGGTTCGGCGATCTCCAGGCAGTGGATGACATATCCTTCGAGGTACTTCAAGGCGAGATCTTCTCATTTCTCGGCCCTAACGGCGCCGGAAAAAGCACCACGATCAATCTCCTGACCACCCTCATGAAGGTGCAGAAAGGTGAGGCGATAGTCGCAGGGCACAATGTCGCAACCGACTCCCGGTCGGTCAGGAGATCGATAGGCATAGTCTTCCAGAACGAAGTGCTCGATCGGGATCTCACCGTCCGGGAGACACTGGAGTTCCACGGTATGATATACCAGGTCCCCCGGGAGAAGAGGAGGGAGATCATCGAGGACCTTCTTGAGATTGTAGATCTTGGAAGCAAGCGGAATGTCAGGACGAAGTACCTCAGCGGCGGGATGAAACGGCGACTGGAGATAGCCAGGGGGCTCATGACCAGGCCGAAGATACTCTTCCTCGACGAGCCGACGATCGGGCTTGACCCGCAGACCAGGCTGAAGATCTGGGAGCATATACGTGAGATCAACGACTCGGGCACAACCATCTTTCTCACGACGCATTACATGGACGAGGCCGATAATCTCAGCGACAGGATCGCGATCATCGATAACGGGAAGATCATTGTGACCGAGACCCCGGATAATCTGAAGCAATCCCTTGGAAGGGATGTGATCCGTATCAATACCGGCGATAACAGGGCTGCAACCTCTCTGCTCAAGAACAATTCCCACGATCTCTCGATCTCAAGGTCAGATGACGGAATAACCCTCATCACAGAGAAGGACGGATCAAGTGTGCTGCCTTCCATACTGAACCTCCTGAACGGTGCCGGCATCGACCTCCTGAATGTCGATGTAAAAAAACCAACACTCGACGAAGTTTTTGTCCACTATACCGGCAGGGAGATCCGCGATGAGCCTACCGATAAGGTGCAACCGCGCCCGAGGCCTCACAGGAGGAGATGATTATGAAGACCGAGTTCTGGCCGGTATTCTGGAAAGAGATGATAAAATTCTTCAGGTTTAAGTCCCTGTTTTTTACGACGCTGGTGCAGCCCGCATTGTGGATGGCTTTCTTCGGTACCGCCATGTCCAGCAACTTCGACAGATTGAACGTTCTGTACAGCATCCCCTCCGGGGTGGGGCAGGTGGGGTACCTCACGTTCATGGGTGCCGGCGTCATCGCAATGACAGCCCTGTTTACAAGTCTTTACGGCGGGATGACCCTGATATACGATAAAAATTTCGGGCTCATGAAAGAGATGATAGCAAGCCCCATGCAGCGATCGCAGATTATCCTTGGCCTCGGGCTCTCAGGGATCACAAAGGGGTTTATCCAGGCGATCATCATCATGGTGTTCGGGACGTTGTTCCTCGGTGTGGACTTCTTCTCACAGCAGAACCTCCCCGGCATCGTATGTTCGGTACTCGGTATCCTCCTGTTTGTGGGGACATTCTCCCTGGGGTTCATCTTTTTGTCATCAGGGATAGCACTCAGGCTTGAGACACACGAGGGTATGCAGGGGATAATGACGGTGCTCTCCATGCCGCTCTTCTTTGTCAGCAACGCGCTGTATCCGGCCGATGCCTTCCCGGCCGTGCTGAAGGCTCTCTCCGTCATCAATCCCCTGACATACCTGGTCAACGGGATCCGCTACTTCGCAATCGGTAATGACTTCTATGCGCTCGGAAAACACTACATCTATACAACAGAGATTGTCTCCTGGTCGTACGCGGCGCTTCTGATATTTACGCTGTGCACTTTCGTATTTGCGATGGACTCGATCAACAACGTCAGCGTAACGTGAAGCTCCCGGATCCTGCTACCACGGAGATAGAAGAGATGGTAATTCTCGTAAGGCCGGCCAATACCCCCCGCCTCCTGTGAGGTGTGCATATGCCGGCCCACTTCCGCCGCCACAGGGGGCCGGCGCAAAGAGAGACGATTGACCCTTTTGCACCATATCTGTTGGAATTAATGCGTGGAGAATGTACAAGAATAGAATTTACAACCGTACAACCCGATCTGCCATGAACGATACAACCGCCGTATCGTGTGATATAAAGACATACGAGATCCCCCGCTCTCGCTGAACCTCTTTTAACAGGTGCAGAATCTGTGCCTGCACCGAGACGTCCAGCGCACTCGTCGGCTCATCCAGGATCATCACCGATGGTGAGATAAGCAGACCCCGCACAATGCCGGCCCTCTGAGCCTGCCCGCCAGAGATCTGGTCCGGGTACCGCGAGAGGATCTCATCCTGCAGCCCTGCCTTCTGGAGCGCCTCGACCAGAACAGCCCTATGCTCTGCTTTTGGAACGCCTGCAAGCCTCAGGACCGCCGAGATCGACTGTCCGATCGTTCTGACCGGGTTAAATGATCCCGCAGGATCCTGAAAGATCATCTGCACCGACCGTCGGAACACCTCATACCCAGAACCGTTCATCCCTGCAATATCCGTACCGCAGAACTCCACCGTCCCGGACTGAGGCGCCTCAAGCCCCGCAAGGATCCGGGCACAGGTACTCTTCCCGCACCCTGACGGCCCGACAAGCCCTACCGTCTCCCCTGCTGCAACCTCAATTGAAAAATCCCTGAACACTTCGTGGTTCCCGTATGCATGTGTAATCTCCCGGGCACAGAGTGTCAGCATCGAAAACACCTCACCTGCCGGCCGCAAACCTCTCGAACCGGCGGAACGAAACGGCTACATGTGCTATCTGCACTGCCGCACCGGGGATGAAACACGCAACCGGATGGGAGATCCGAGAGCGCCGGCGAGAGCCCTGGAATCGGATGAAATCCGTTTTCCGGCAGACTGCCCAGAAGACCCCGCGTATAAGGATGCACCGGATCCGTGAGAACATCCGCCGTCCGGCCTGCCTCAACGATCATCCCGCAGTACATCACCAGAACGCGCTCGGCAAGTCTTGCCGCGAGCCCGATGTCATGTGTTATCAGCAGCAGGCCCATCTGGCCACCCACCGGAATTTCGGCAAGCATCTCCTCAAGATCACCGATCCGTTCCGCATCAAGCCCCTTTGTGGGCTCATCTGCAATCACCAGTTCCGCTTGCAGGAGCGAGACCGCTGCAAACAACACCCGCTGACACATGCCACCTGAGCACATCCAGGGATACGCCTGCATCACCCACCCTGCATCCAGACCGAGCGCTGCAAGGGTCGCACGAGCTCGCTCTTCCGCTTCACTCTGACCGCATAAGCCGTGCAGGATCATCGGGTCCGTCAACTGCCGGCCGATCCGGAGCACCGGGTTCAGTGCACGCTCCGGGCTCTGAAACACCATCGCCATACGTGTCCCGCGAAGTTTCTCCATCTCCTCTTCGGAGACGGGGAGAATATCCTGCCCATCGAAGATCACCGAACCGGAGACCCCGGTGCCTGGTGGCAGGAGGCGCATCACCGCCTGCGCAACAACCGATTTCCCGCATCCCGATTCTCCAACGATGGCAACTATCTCCCCGGCAAAAACCTCAAGCGACGTATCCCGCACTGCATGGATATATTCTCCGTTCGTTCCCGGGAATGAGACCGATAGCTGTTTAACGGAAAGTAACGGCCCATCCCTCATAACTGCACCACCTCCCGGGCCCCGCGCTCATGCAGGAACGCCAGGCTCGTAATCGCCAGAACACCAAGAATGATGCAGAGCGCCGGCGGCATCCACCAGTACCACATCTTCCGGATGAATCCGCCATGATTGAACGCATCCGATATCATCACACCCCATGAGATCACCGTTGGGTCCGATAGACCGAGAAACGATAGCGATGCTTCCGAGATCATCGCAGACGCCGTCACCAGGACAAACTTCGGCACGACTACCGGAAAGACCACCGGCAAAATCTCGCGGAATATTATGTAAGTGTCTGAAAACCCGAGGCATCGCGCCGCCAGCACAAAATCAGCTGACCGTACCTGCATCACCTTCGACCGCACCACCCGGGCAACCGACTCCCACGATAGCAGACCAAGCACCAGGATCAGCAGCCATGGCCCCGGCGAGAGATACGCCGCAAGAATAATCACCAGCGGAATTTTGGGGAGGATCAGTACAATGTCTGTCGCTCCCATCAGAAGATCATCAAGGATATCAGTTCGCCATCCGGCAACAAGCCCGATCACCGTCCCGATCACAATCGCCACGGCGCCGGAGGCAAACCCGATGAAAAGCGACAACCGCGTCGCGTAGATGACCAGTGATAGTATATCACGTCCCATATCGTCTGTTCCAAATATATGTACTTTATCCGGTGCCTGATACGTAGTAAATCGCTCAGTCGGGGTGAATGGGGCAATTAAGCCCGGGAATATCGCCATCGTTGCAAATACGGCAATGAGAGCAAGCGGAAGGAGGTACCGGCGCATCAGATCCCTTCCCTGCCGACCCGGGGGTCGATCACGCCGTAGAGGATATCTGCAAACATGTTGGCAAGAACCGCCATCACTGCGATCACAAGAAAGAGGCCGGATAGCACGGGGTAGTCGCGGATGATGATGGCGTCATACATCAGTGTTCCCAGTCCGTTTAAAGAGAAGATGATCTCGATAAACAGTGCGCCGGAGAATATGAATCCAAAATCGATTGCAAACTGAGTCAGGATCGGCAGGATGGCATTTCTCATCACGTGGCCGTAGAGAATTTTTGAACCGGGAACCCCCAGTGCTCTGGCGAACTGTGGATACAGCTGATTTTTTTCGGTAAGAACCGATCCTCGCATGATCAGAAGGTTGCGGGCAAACACAAACAGGGCAAGCGTTGCAACCGGAAGCGCCAGATGGTGCATTATGCTCCAGATGTCGGGTGTTGTGTAGAGGCCTTTGTATGGAAACCAGTTCAGGCGATAGACAAAGACCGAAAACAGGATCAAACCGAGCAGATACGGGGGTATACAGGAGATGCAGATACCCGCACCCGTTAGCGCTTTTGCAGATTTACGATCGCTCATCCATCCAACCCACGCCCCGGACAGGATCCCGGCTGCATAGCCGATGAGAAGGGAGGTGCCGACCAGCATCAGCGTCCAGACAACGCGATCACCGATCAGGGATGCAACCGGGCTATGGAGGTGGTAAGAATACCCGAGATCGCCGGTACAGACCCCTCGCAGAAACAGGTAGAACTGTTCGGGAATGGGTCTGTCAAGTCCGAGTCGGGTGTTGAGATCCGCTAAAACTTCAGGGGTTACGATCACATCCTCGCCGATGAGGAACATCACCGGGTTTCCGGGCATTATGCGGGGAAACATGAAGACTACGAGAACGATAACGAGCAGCGATGCGGCATAGCGGATGATCTTTCTCCGGAGGATCTCGTTCATACTTGAAAAAAATGTGAGGGTTATTTTGCAGGGCGGATGTTTAAGAAGTTGATCTCATTGAAGATCCCCTTGTACTGCGATGAGTACCAACCGGTGATCTCTTTGTTGATCGGGGTAACATCCTTCATCCAGTATATCGCAATGCCCGGCAGGTTATCGGAGTAATACTGCTGCACCTCTTCTGCGTAGTGCTTGAGTTCGTCAGCATCGGTCGTTGCAAGAATGTTGTCGCAGAGGTCGAGGAACTTCGGATCGTCGAGGTTGTGTAAAACACCCTGACCGGTCCTTCTACTGTCAAAGTAGCCGGTCCCCCAGTTTGCATGCATCAGCATA
>JAAZID010000404.1 GCA_012510295.1 Methanomicrobiales archaeon
GTGTATGGGTAGATGCCGGCAAATCGCACAATCAGGATTTTTTCCCCGGCTACGCCCTTCCCGGGCTCTCACCACGAGAACTCCCGCTCCTGCGCGGGAGCCCTGGGGAAGGGCCGGTATGGTTTTTGCCGACGGGGAGGGGGTTCCCTCCCCGACCCCTCCCCTGGTGATATCCCCACGGTCCGGTGCATAGGATGACACCGGGGAAGGGCAGAATCAAGGCAGGCACCCCGGGCCCGCCTTTCCGGGGCTATCACCTGCACTGCCCCCGCCCCCCGGGCGGGGGAGGAGCGCCGGAGGCGCGGGAGGGGTGGGGGTGCATGAGAGCAGTGTATGGGTAGATACCTGTGGAAAAGAGTGTTTTGGGTCGCCTCCCCCGGCTTGCGCCCCGCCCGGGTGATACCTCCACGGTCCGGTGCATGGGATGACGCCGGCGAAGGGCATAATCAGGGCCGATCTTCCGGGCCGGCATTTCCTAACCCAATCCTCGTGAGGCAGGGGGCGCACGGCCGGCGCAGGGCGGGGTGCTGGCGCAAAGCGACGTATGAGCGCTTTCCTACCCGGAAGACTGGAGCGCACCATACCTCATCGTGAAAATCCTATGGCAACGAGGAAAAAGAGGCCACCCCGGACCCCTGCGAGGTGAAAACCGGGTATCCGCTTACGGAATTCTAACCGTGCTCATACCCTTCACGATATCCAGGCTCACATCGAAGTTCCTGACCGTGTGGGTGAGCGCACCCATGCTGATGACGTCGATCCCGGTCGCGGCATACCGGGCAAGGTCGCCGCCGGCAACATTCCCCGAGACCTCAAGGACCACCCGCTCCCGGAGGCCCCGGTCGATAAGTGCCTGGACCGTCTCAAAAACCACACCCGGTGTCATGTTATCGAGGAGGATGATATCCGCCCCGGCGCCGGCAGCCATGATCGCATCACTCGCCGCCCCGACCTCCACCTCGATCACCCGGTAGAGGCTCTGCTCCTTCGCTCGCCGTATCGCCTCCGGGAGCGGCACCAGCGCAAGGTGGTTATCCTTGATCAGGACCATATCCGAGAGGGTGTAGCGGTGCGGGTCGCCTCCCCCGAGCACCACCGCCTTCTTATCCAGCGTCCGGAGCCCCGGGGCCGTCTTCCGGGTTGCGGCGACCCGGACATCTGGAGAGACGTCTTGCACGACATCGACCGCCTCCCGCGTCTGCGTCGCTATCCCGCTCATCCGCCCGATGATGTTGAGTGCCGTCCGCTCCACGAGGAGGATTGCCCTTGCGGGACCAGCGAGGTCGAGGAGAGCCTCCCCCGGGGTGGCCGGTCTGCCGTCAGCGGTCCGCGCGTGGGCCGTGACACCGAAGTGTTCAAAGAGTGCCTGCGCCTCGGCAAGGCCGGCGATGACTCCGTGATCCTTCGCCCTGATCACCGCCCGGCAGGTGACGTCAGGGACGACCGCATCGGTGGTGACATCACCCCACGGTGCATCCTCCCTGATGAACCGGAGAAGGTCTTCGAGCGGGATCACCTCACTCACGCCCCGACGGCGATCATCCGCTCGATCGCCAGGCGTGCGCGATCCATGACCTCCCGGGAGAGGATGATCTCGTGCTCCTCGCGCTCGAGCGCCTGCCGGAGATCGTCGAGGGATATCTTCTTCATATCCACACATATCGCCTCCGGTTTCTCGTAAAAGATCCTGCCCGGGTAGAGCACCCGGAGGCGTGAGACCATCTCCCGCTCGGTGAAGACCGACCAGGGTTCACCCTCCCCGGCGGCGCCCCGGACCATCCCCCCGGTGGACGCGATCAGGTCAGACCGTTCCTGGATCTCCGGTGGGCACTCGGGGTGACAGATAATCACGCCCCCCTTCCTCCGGGCCGCCTCGACATCGACGAGGGTAAATCCGGTATGGACATAGCAGTGGCCGCCGGGCGGTAGCGGGATGATCGTCTTATCGGGGAGCTCTCGCTGGACGTACGCCGCAAGGTTTGAGTCCGGTCCAAAGAGGATCGTATCGTTCGGGAGTGATGCGACGACTTTAACCGCGTTTGCGGATGTGCAGACGATATCTGCGAGTGCCTTGCTCTCCGCTGTGCTGTTGGCATAGACCACCACGGCCGCATCCGGATGCCGTTTCTTCGCCTCCCGGATCATATCCGGCGTCAGGAAGTCGGCGAGGGGGCACCCCGCATCCAGGACCGGAATGATCACCTTTCGCTCAGGATTGAGGATCTTTGCCGTCTCAGCCATAAACCGGACCCCGCAGATGACGATCAGGTCGGCTTCGGCTTCTTTTGCCTTCACCGCAAGCTCAAGGCTATCGCCCACCACATCGGCGAGCGCCTGGATCTCCAGGGGCTGGTAGTTATGCGCCATGATAATTGCGTTTTTTTGGGTTTTGAGCGCACGAATCTCCATTTCCATTGCTATGTCCCCACCACCAGAGGATTCTCAAGGTTCTTCAAGAGCGTCAGGATAGAGAGGGCTGCCATATAACTCGTTGCAGGGTTATCCGGGCTCGGGGTGTTTCTGACCCTGATGTAGATATCGCCAAAGTCACCCTCGGCAAATATCTCGTGAATGTTCCTCTCTATTCCGGGATCGACCCAGAGTTCCACGTCGGCATCCCGGCCGGCCGCCAGTCCCAACGCTACCGCGACATTGATATTTTTTGGGTATAGCTTTATACAATCGTGTGCAAGTCCCTTAAATATCTCGGTTCTCTCCCGGGCAACTATCCCGAGCGACGCCGGGGGCTTGGTGGTACGTAGCAGGAATTTCTCCGGCGGTGAGATCTGGCCGATCTTGAGGTTATCGAGCCCGATGATGGCGCCGCTCGGTATACGGATCTTCTGCCCAGCCTCCCGCGCGACATCGATGAGGCGCTCACAAAACTCCTCATCGGCAAGGGCTCCCACGGAGAGTATGGCAATGTCCCTGCCCGACCGGAGAACCGCCTCACCATAGAGTTTGACCGCATCGACCGAGGCGGCCTCCACGACGATCGAGAAGTCCTCCTGCATGAAGAGATCAAAATCGGTATATGCCCGGGCATGACAGAGCTCTGCCAGATCTTCGGCCCGCCCGGGGATGATATCAAAGACCGCAACAACCCGGATGCCCCCGGCGTGCGCAGCGATGATGCGCCCGACGTTGCCGCACCCGAGCAACCCTATTTTTATCATTCTATTAAAGAAATTGTAATGTTGGCGGTTAAGTATTGTGCTCAGACGAAACAATCGCGCTGGCGCCGGCGAAACCTCTCTGGATCGGGGAGGATCTCTGTACCGCCGGCGGTCTGGCCGCGCAGAAGGGGGTCACTTACCATCACCATAGATAGCCTGCAGGGAAAGTCGGTCTACATCGAGAGTTACGGCTGCACCTACAACCATGCCGATGCCCGGAGGCTGGAAGCGATACTGGAGAGCCTTGGGTGCAGGTTGACCGGGCCGGATGAGGCGGACGCCGTGATCATCAACACCTGTACGGTGATCGAGGCGACCGAACGAAAGATGCTCCGGCGCCTGGAGGGGTTCGCCGACCGGGACCTCTACGTGACCGGGTGTATGCCGCTCGTCCAGATAGACCTCATCAAATCGGTCTGCACCCCCCGCGTCATCCCACCGGATGAGATCCAGGAGCGTGCTGGCGGCGTCGGAAGCCCGGGTGCCGGGGCGATCGGCGTGGTCCAGGTGGCGAGCGGGTGCGTCGGCCGGTGCAGTTACTGCATCACCCGGCTTGCGCGGGGAGGACTCAGGAGTGCTCCGCCCGGGGATATCCTCGATGCTGTCCGGCGCCTCGTCGCGTCAGGCGCCTTTGAGATCCAGTTGACCGGACAGGATGTGGCTGCCTGGGGGATTGACCGGGGGGAGTCGCTCCCCGA
>JAAZID010000420.1 GCA_012510295.1 Methanomicrobiales archaeon
CCGTTCATCACCGCCGCTCGCAGGAAGTCCTGCCGCATCCCCTTCATGTCCCCGGTCACCATGAGCGTCCCGAATCCACCGCCGGCTGAGTTCTGCGTCCCTTCACCGACGACCATCCCCTCACCGCCGGCGAGGAAGATCGGGACACCGCCCCCGATGACCCGGAAGCCGGGATCGTTTGCGAGCGGCGAGAGGGTTCCGGCCCCCGAGTAGGAGATGTTCCCGCACCGGGGGAGGAGACTCCCCATATACGTATAGAGTGTCCGGTCGGTGCTGTTCGCCGCCGCATCGTAGCACTGGTAGGAGTTCCGGGGGTTCAGCATGACCGCCTGGTTCATATCTTCGAGCAACAGATCCGTGGTGATACTCCTGCGCGGGTAGCAGTCGGTCCCGTGGGAGGTCGCCCGGAGCTCCACAGTATTTCCAGCGATGAGATCTTCGAGGACGTGGGCGCCGCCGTAGACCCGGTTCGGGGAGTCGGCCTCCTGGGTCGCGCCGAGGTAGGCATCGACCGCTGCCAGGCCGGCGTATGCCTCAACATCGTTGAGCCAGACGCGTTCCATCCTGATCGGGGGGTCGGCGTGCCCGAAGTTGAAGAACGCCCCGGAGGAGCACATCGCTCCGAACGTCCCGGTCGTGACGACATCGACCTCCTCCAGCGCTCCTTCCTCTCCGAGTTCGTCGACAATAGCCGGCATCTCATCGGCGGTAACGACCCGGGCGTTACCGTCGCGTATCCGGGTATTGATGAGGTCGAGGGACTTTTCCATGAAGGAGTATCCATTCTGGAATATTTATAGGTGTTGATTATTACCTAAAGTAATACGGTGCGCGGCCGTCACCGATGACCTCCAGAATCTGCGCACCCCGCTCCGGATCTAAAAAAGGGATTTTTCGGTGTTCAGTCCCGCTTCCGCCGGGCTCCGAGGAGAGCGAGGGCAGCGAGCGCGGCAAAGGGCGCCATGCCCGCCTTCGCCGCCTGTGTCGGCACAGGAGAGAGCGATGCCGAGGCCGAGGCGGTGCTCCCGGCACCGACCTGGACGGTGGTCGACCAGTCGTTGTAGCCGGCGAGCGCCACCCTGACCGTATGGCTGCCGGCGGATATGCCGTCGACGGTCAGCGGGGTGATGCCCTTGTAAGCGTTATCGATAT
Source organism: Methanomicrobiales archaeon (assembly GCA_012510295.1). GTDB lineage: Archaea > Halobacteriota > Methanomicrobia > Methanomicrobiales > Methanoculleaceae > Methanoculleus. Next base: position 1,153 of record JAAZID010000420.1, read on the forward strand.
AGATCTCTGCGCCGGCGGGTGAGGAGGTGACCGCGATGGAGCCGGCCGCGCTCACCGGGGCGGGCTGGAGAACTGCGTTGACGTAGCTCGTCGTCGCCGCCCGTACTTCGACCGATGTAGTGTAATCATGGTATCCGGCCATGCTGACCTTCATGGTATGTGTTCCGACACGGACGTTTGATACTGTGAACACCCCCGACGAGCGGGTCTTCCCCTGGTGGACGCCGTCGAGGTAGACATCCGCGCCTGCCGGGGAGGAGACGACATCGATGCGCCCGGTTGTCTCGGAGGGGATGGAGGACATCTGGGCGTTGACGTACCGGGTCACGCCGGCCGAGACCGTGACGGTAGTCTTCCAGTCATAGTAGCCGGCGAGGTCGAGCTCGATGTTATGGGGCGCTGCCGCGACGCTATCGAGCGTCAGGGGTGTGCGGCCCTTGTAGACCCCGTCCATGTAGACGTAGGCGCCCGAGGGGCTTGAGG
>JAAZID010000405.1 GCA_012510295.1 Methanomicrobiales archaeon
ACGTCTATTTTGCAGATCTCCGGGCGAGAGGACCCGGCGAGAGCAAGAGCCAGAAGATCCGCCGCCTCTTCGATGCGGCCGGGTTTGGCAGGATGGTCCGGCCCGGGGATCTTACCGCCATCAAACTGCACGTAGGGGAGCGGGGGTGCGATACCTACCTCCGCCCGATATTCGCCCGACAGGTGGTCGAGAAGGTGCGCGAACGCGGGGCACACCCGTTCATAACCGATACCGGCACCCTCTATGCCGGAAGCAGGTCTGATGCCGTCAGGCATACCGTCACCGCCATCGAGCACGGGTTTGACTACGCTGTCGTCGGTGCCCCGGTGATCATCGCAGACGGACTTTTAGGCGGCTACTGGAGAGAGGTTGCGGTCGCCGGGAAGCACTTTGAGAGCGTCCGGATCGCCGGCGGAATCCTTGATGCCGACAGTATGATCGTCCTCTCGCACGTCAAGGGCCACGACCTCGCCGGGTTCGGGGGTGCGATCAAGAACCTCGCGATGGGTTGCTCCCCGCCATCGGGGAAGGCGGAGCAGCACGCCGGCCGGCCGTTCGTGGAGATCGAGCGGTGCGGGGGATGCGGGAAGTGCACCCTCGTCTGTCCGCAGGCGGCGATGACGCTCGTTGAGGGGCGGGCGTACCTCAATCCCGAGCACTGCGTCGGGTGTGGCGACTGCATGCGCGCCTGCCCCGAGGGGGCGATCGAGTTTGACTGGACGACAGAGATCCGGCCGTTCATCGAACGACTCTGCGACTACGCCCTCGGCGCCGTCCACGGGAAGGCAGGAAGGGTGGGCTACATCAACTTCCTCGTAAACATCACACCCGACTGCGACTGCGTCCCCTGGAGCGACGCTGCGATCGTCCCCGACATCGGTATACTCGCCTCGACCGACCCGGTCGCGATCGACCTGGCGAGCCTCGATCTCGTCAACAGCGAGCGGGGATTTGCCCGGACACACCTTGCGGCGAACCACGCGCCGGGAGAGGATAAGTTCAAGGGAACCTGGGACTACACGGACAGCAGGTACCAGACCACCTGCGCCGCCCGGATCGGCCTCGGAGAAGAAGATTACCGGCTGATTGAGATCTGAATGGCGATCTCTTCCCGGCCGGGAAAGGCAGCGCCCCCCCGGGATCCGGGGGGAGGCAGGAGCTATTTAATCTCGCGGGGAGAGGATCTGGTAATGGATCTCTCATCCGAACCGATCAGACAGGATGTCGCGGATACGGCACCGCTGACCCGGCGGGAGATCGCCGACCTCCTGCCCGGAGTTCCAGGGTGGTCACTTGAGGACAGGCGCCTGGTCGCCCGGTTTGCCTGTAAAAGTTTCTGCGATGCTGTCACGTTCCTCCAGGATGTTGCACGCCTTTCCGCGCAGGAGAGCCACTACCCGGATATGAGCATCCGCCGAGGCCGGACCGTGGATGTCGCCTGGTACACCTACGCCATCGGTGGACTCTCCCGGAACGACTTCATCATGGCCGCAAGGCTCTCCGAGCGGCTCCGGTACCGGCAGAGCGGCGGCCTCTAGACCCCGCGCCGCATCCCGGACGGGGGTTTTGACGCACTTAACCGGTCTCAAAGGCCCGCATGACCCTCGACCGCATGGCCTCTTCCGGGAGCGCGCCGACCACCCTATCGATAAGCATGCCATTTGCAAAGAACAGAAGTGTCGGAATCGCTGTTATACTGAAACTCGCCGCTATCGCTGGATTGAGATCGACGTTGCATTTACCGAAGGTCACCCTGCCGGCAAAATCGCGCGCGAGATTCTCGATCACCGGGGCCACCATCCGGCAGGGTCCGCACCACTCCGCCCAGACGTCGATGACGAGGAAAGGGTGCTTCTTCATGGTATCCTGAAACGTAGTATCACTGATCTCAACGACTCTGCCGGTATCCCCGAGGAGGCCGGCCTCAAGCTCACGGAGGCGCTCCTCGCGGATACGCTGCAGGTCATCATCCATCGGTCTGTTCTCTTCCATACTGAGGAAGTATGACGGCACGCCTCTATAATGGTTGGGAGAGAGACAGGTTCTCGCAAAAGTATATATCAGCATACCTCCAACATGTTATATCACACGGGTTGAAGCGAGGTGGGGTAGTCAGGAAATCCCGGCGGGCTCATAACCCGTAGATCGATGGTTCAAATCCATCCCTCGCTATCTGCTGTTTTCGCGCATGTTTTTACACAGTATATTTCTCTCCCATCGAAGATGCATCTCCCCCGGTAGCCCGTAGCGGGCATAGAGATGTGAAGAGATCAAAAAGAGGAGCGTAGACCCGGTGTCGCCCTCAGGAGCACTTTTACGACCGTTGTTTCCCGGTCCTGAACGTCGAGAGGTCGGCCTGATGGGTGCCGGCCACGTACTCCACAACGCAGTGGTAGCACTTCTCGCCGTCGATATCCACCGGGTAGCACCCGGTCAGGCACCCGGTGCAGAGGTTCCGTTCGCCGCACCCGATCGCCTCCACCAGGTCCTTGAGCGGGACATAGGCGAGAGATGTCGCGCCGATGCTCTCCCGCACCGCCTCGACCTCCTTCCCGCTCGCGATCAGCTCGGCACGGTTGGGCATATCGACACCGAGGTAACAGGGGGATATGATCGGCGGGGAGCCGACCCGGAGATGGATCTCCTCCGCCCCCGCTTCCCGGATCATGGATACGATCCGCCGCGACGTCGTCCCCCGGACGATACTATCGTCGATGAGGATCACCCTCCGGCCCTTGAGGTTCCCCCGGACAGTGTTGAGCTTGATCCTGACCGCCCGCTCCCGTTGCTGCCGGGTCGGCATGATGAACGTCCGTCCCATGTAACGGTTCTTCATCAGCCCCTCGACGAACGGGGCGCCCGATCGCTCGGCGTATCCGGCGGCGTAAGCGGTCCCGGAGTCGGGGACCGGGCATACGATATCTCCCTCGACCGGAGCCGCATCATAGAGTTCCTGCCCGATACGGCGCCGGACGTCGTAGACCAGCGTTCCATCTATGACCGAGTCAGCGCGGGCGAAGTAGATATACTCAAATATGCAGTGTGCCTTCCGGTTCGCAGTCGCGATCTGGACGGACGAAAACCCATCCTTATCGATCCGGACAAGTTCTCCCGGCCGCACATCCCTGATGAGCGTCCCGTCGAGCGCATCGATCGCCACACTCTCGGAGGCGGCGATGTAACCGTGGTCGAATTTGCCGATACAGAGCGGCTTGATGCCGAGAGGGTCGCGGAAGGCATATACGGTATCGTTTAAGAGCGCAACGATGGCGTAGGAACCTCGCAGACGCCGCATGCAGAGCCGGACGGCATCTTCCATGCTCTTTGATGTCCGGAGCGCCTCAGCAATAATATTTCCAATGATCTCGGTATCCGAGGAGGTGCAGAAGATCTGTCCCCGGTGCTCGTACTCTTCCCGGATCTCGGCCGTATTGACCAGATTGCCGTTGTGGGCGATCGAGAGGTCAAGACCCCGGTAACGAAAGTTAAACGGCTGGACGTTCTCAGGAACCTTCGCCTCAGCCGTCGGGTATCGGACATGCCCTATCCCGGCGTCGCCACGCAATCCCTCAAGGGTATCGTGATCAAAGACCTCGGCGACGAGCCCCTGGGCTTTATGGGTGTACAGGGTCGTGCCTTCAAAAGTGGATATCCCTGCGCTCTCCTGCCCCCGGTGCTGGAGAGCGTACAGGGCATAGTACAGCGGAAAAGAGACACCGCCAGCATCGACGATGCCAACGATACCACACATGATGCAACTCTAGTGCGTCGGTACCTTTGCTTTCTTCTCAGTCCAACGATAGCTGCGCAACTTCCGGCTCTTCCCGAAACCACAGGCCGCACAGATCCTGTGCTGCGCATGGTACGAGGGCTTGCCACAACGCCTGCAGGTGATGTGGGTACGCTTCTGCCGTTTGCCCATTGATGGTGTGCCTTTTGACATTCTCTCTCACCTGCTCATTCGACTGAAGGGGTGATATAGATCACGTTATCCCCACGGACGATCAGTGTGCCGAGTTTCTGCACAGCGCCGTCCATCTCTTCTTCTGCTTTATCCAATACCAGATTCATGTGAACGTCGTATCCCTGGAGGATACCCCGGATCTCTCTTCCACCCTTAAGGCTGATGATGACGGGCTGACGGTTCAGTGCCTGATCTAAAATATCCAACGGTCTTGGCGTCATATGATTACCCTCTGCCGTCCATTCTGGAGTAATATATTTGAGTGGAGAAACTACTTAAATATACCCGCGCTGTGCGAAGAAAACAACGTCTCTCCCGAGGTCTGGAAGAAATGTCAAAGTTTACCGTAAAAAAGCGTCACGTTATCAGAAAATCACAGATCGCCCGCCTCTTCGATCATCTCGTTGAAGAGATCGGGCCATCGGCCGAACTCTTCCGGTCCGAACGTATCGAACGGATCGAGACCGATGCCCCCGTCGAGATCTACCTCGTCGACAAAAAACCGCTCCTGATGGCCACCGAGACCTGGACCTTCCCCACCCTGCGGGGGCTGGTCGAGCACCCCATCCCCGAGCGGCGGGTGGTGGTCGATACCGGCGCGGTCAGGTTTGTCGCAAACGGCGCGGATGCCATGCGCCCCGGTATCGTCTCGATATCGCCGGATATCCGCGCCGGGCGGCCGGCACAGATCGTCGAGGAACGCTACGGAAAACCGCTTGCCGTGGGGATTGCACTCCTCGATGCCGCCGATATGGAGCAGCAGGAGAGGGGAAAATCGGTCAGGAGCATCCACCGTGTCGGGGATGATATCTGGAATATCGAGATCTAGCGCGAAAACTAAAAGATACTATTAAATAAAATTCTTTCCTCAATTTTTCTATGGTTAAAAAGCTCTTTGATAGCATTCTCGGTAAAAGTCCGGTAAAAAATGAGGACGAATACATGGAACTCGATCTCGCCTCCTATGAGGGATCGACCTCGGAGGAACCGGCATCCATGTATGTCAAGATCGCCACCATCGCCGATCTCAAGGATACACCCCGGGTCAAGGACGAGGTCTACAACGGCAATATCGTCATCGTCGATATCGGGCGGCTGAAGATGGACAAGGTGACCTTCGAGCGAATCTTAAAGGATCTCCGCGATGTGGCGAATGACGTGAACGGCGATATCGTCGGTCTTGGCGAGCAAAAATACGTCATCATAACGCCGATGTCCGTCAAGATCTCGCGTGAGAAGATCGACGGTGGCCTGTAAGTGCGGGAGATCTACCCGGGAACCTGTCCTGCATGCGGGTGCGAGGTGCAGATCATCCACCACCATCTCGAGATCCCACATTTTCCGGATCTCCTGGTAGTCTCGATCGCCTGCAGTGGCTGTGGATACCGGCACACCGATACGATCATACCGGAGGAGGGAGAGGCGACCCGGTGGACGGTGCGGGTCGAGGAACCTGCCGATCTCTCCATCCGGGTGGTGCGGAGCATGACCGGGACGATCCGGATCCCGGAGCTCGGGGTCGCGGTCGAGCCCGGGAGCGCCTGCGAGGGGTTTGTCACCAATATCGAGGGAGTTCTCTCGCGGTTCTCAGGGGCGGTGGAGAGTGCTCTCGCCGGTGCGGAGAGCGACGAGGAACGGGCGGCAGCACTCCGGGTGCAGGATGCGATCACCGCTGCCCGGGAGGTAGCCTTCCCGTTCACGGTCATCCTCGAAGATCCCGCCGGGAACAGCGCGCTCATCAGCGAGAAGGCCGAGAAGACGCGCCTCGATAGAACAGCCTGATCCCCCTATTTTTTGGCCCGACAGCGGGCACCAGCGATCATGCCGACTGTAACCGGGGTTAACCTGAAATAGAACCACCTCCTCATACCCCCCACCGTGAGGTGAAGCGAGTTGGCACGAACAATATCCGTGGTGAAGTGGGAGAGCGAGCAGGACGTCGAGAACGCCGTCCGGGATATCAGGGGAGAGATGGAACGGCAGGGGGGTCTCACGAAGGAGACTGAACGGGCGATGCAGCATTCGCTCCTGGTGGCCGATCCCGGCCTTGCAAACCA
>JAAZID010000062.1 GCA_012510295.1 Methanomicrobiales archaeon
ACATCACCTCGACCCGTGGGTTGCAGTATGTGAGCGACGTCTTCACCCCGCCCGACACAGGGCTCGTGGGCGCTGGCGGCATGCATGAGTGGCAATACATCGCCCCGGAGAGCGGTACCGCCGAGTTCTCCGCGATCTACTGGCGTCCCTGGGAGGGTGTAACCGGAGACGAGACTGCATTCAGGATGGCCTTCACTATCGAGTGATGCACCGCGCTCTCCCCCGCAACTGCTGGGGGAGAGACCCCGGCTACTTTATCCGGGGGCGCCCTTGCACGGAGCGGCACTCCCGGGCAGTCACCCTCCGGTGAGAAGATGACCTCAATGCGAACATGTGCCCGAAAAAAGAGTATACCGGTGTGGACCGGATGTATTTCGGCGTTACGCCTTCCGTTCTCGGGACTTGGGCCGAAGTTCATCCGATCCGCACTTGCGGCAACGGGTTGCGCGGACTGCATTCCGGGCATTGCATCTCATACAGATCTTTACGTTGAGCAGACGTGCTTCAGCTTCGGGAAATCTCGCCATATCAAAAACACCACTTGTCAGATAGGTACTATTTGCTCTTACTAATATTAACAGTTCTGTCAGGAGATCCGCTCCTGCCTGATCCACGTGCGGAACGCTTCAAGTGCCCGCGCACGGTGGGAGATCCGGCTCTTCTCGGCGAGCGGCATCTCGGCAAGCGTCCTCCCCTCATAGGCGAATATCGGGTCGTAGCCAAACCCCTCCGCCCCCCGGGGGTGGACGATCGTCCCCGGCAGGATCCCGCGGAAGACCCGGATACCATCCTCCCGGGCGAACGCGATCGCGGTCTCGAAGTAGGCGCTCCGGTTCGAGACGCCCTCCATAAGTTTCAGGATCCCCGCATTTCCGATGGTATCCTGGACATATGCCGCGCACGCGCCGGGAAACCCCCCGAGGGCATCGATGAAGAGGCCGGTATCATCGACGATCAGCGGTCGGGAGAGAGCTTCGTATGCATACGCCGCCTTCCCCCGCGCAACCTCCCCGACATCGATGTGGCGGAACTCCGGGCACGTGAGAGCGACATGCTCGACCTCAAGCAGTCCCACGAAGTACTCAGCAACCTCGCACGCCTTACCGGCGTTCCCCGTAACCACCGCGAGCCTCACAGGTACCGCCCTCGCAGTTCCACCTCGTGCTCGCGGGAGAGGATCTCATCCGCCCCGGGAAACGCACCCGCATACCCCTCGATGAAGGCTACCTTCAGTTCATCGAAGTCCTCCGTGGTGCTCGCAAGCGTCTGGAAAAAGACATGGAGATCCACCCCTCGCGCCTCCACCTCCGGCGACGTGGACGCGAGCCCGAAGTCGATCAGGACGCACTGCCCGTCGCGGACGATCATGTTGCTCGTCGTCAGGTCGCCGTGGACAATCCCGGCCCCGTGCAGTCTCCCGACCGCTTCACCGGCGAGACCGACGTTCTCCGGCGTCGTGACATACTTCAGCAGATCCCCTCTGATCCGTTCCATCACTATCGTGTCGGCCGTAATGTCCCGGATCACCGGGGTCGGAACCCCTGCACGCCGGGCCGTCGCGATCAGGCGCGCCTCGGCACGGGTCCGCTCAGTGATAAGCCGACGGTCAAGGGCGAGGTTCCTGTAACGCTTGCTCACCCGGTGTTTGACCACGTCCTCCTCCCGGATCTTCACCACGGCCTCTGCACCCCGGGCGACGCCCTCCTCGTGTGGCCCGGCAACAAATATATCGCCGGGTTCAGTCCGCCAGGTGATCGCCACCTCATCAGCCCGATAGCCCGGCCGGATCTGCGACTCTTCAAGGGGAAGCGTGACGCCGTGCTCGAGCATGACCTTCCCCGTGTATGCGATCATAGCGCCGTTGTCACCGAGATACATCCGCTCCGGGACGGCAAACGATGCCCCCCGGTCTTCGCACATCATACCGAGCATCTCCTGGAGTCGCGCGTTCGCACCGACACCGCCGACCAGGAGCACCTCATCCTTGCCGGCATGCGCGAGCGCCCGCTCAGTCACCTCGACAGACATCGCAAACGCAGTCTCCTGGAGACCCGCGCAGACATCTTCGAGCGGTGCCGTGCTCTCCCGGGCAGCGCTGACGAGCCCGGAGAAGGCGAGGTCCATCCCCTTCACCGTATACGGGAGCTCGATGTACTCCCCCTGCCGGGCGAGTCTCTCGATGGCCGGGCCGCCCGGGTGCGGGAGGTCGTGGCTCCGGGCAAACTTATCGAGCGCGTTTCCAAGCCCGATATCCAGCGTCTCCCCGAAGATCCGGTAACGGCCGCCCAGGAAACCGAGCACCTGGGTGTTTGCACCGCTCGCGTAGAGGACGATCGGATCGTCAAACCCGGTCGCCCACCTCCCGATCTCGATATGTGCGACGCAGTGGTTGACACCGATGAGCGGTACACCGAGAGCTATCGAGAGCGCGCGTGCAGCGGTCGCGACCGTCCTGAGGGCCGGACCGAGGCCGGGGCCCTGGGAGAAGGCGACCGCCCGGATCTTCTCCGGATCGGTGAGTGTCCGGGATACGACCTCCTTCATCATCGACGCATGGTGCTGCGCGGCCTCCCTCGGATGGATCCCCCCTTTCGGCGGGACGTAGGGCGCAGAGTGAAGGGCGACCAGATCGTCTCCAAAGAGGGCAGCGCTCAGGTTCCAGGCCGTCCCCTCAAGCCCCAGCACCAGCCCATCCCCGGGCGCTATATCATGCATAAAACAGGTATCGCTCCATTGCGAAAAACTGACCGCGGCCGTGACCTGCAGATGAAATGCGGCCGCGACCCCGTATTCAGGTATCGGGGTGTGAGGATCTACTTCCGAAACTCAGTGTAGCCGCACTTGCCGCAGGCTACCCGGTCTTTGTGCTCGGCCATCAGCACGCCGGGGCCACACCGGGGGCAGTGCCGCTTCTTCAGGACGATCGTATCGCCCTTGACCTCGTAACACTCGTGTCTCTTGACAGCCATGCTCTTCACGCCTCGCTCTCGACCTTCGGTTCACCGCGCTTGAGCAGGTAGTCTCGTTCTGTCGACTTCCGGCTCTCCTCATCGTCGTATATACGGGCGCGCCCGGTGGCCTCCATCTTTCCGAACCGGGTCTTCAGCGAGTCCAGCACGAGAAGGTTCTCATCCTTATTCAGCATCGCGGCGAGCTTCTCCTGGATGCTCTTCCGCGAGGGTGTCGGGCCGTCGAAGGTGAGAGTAAACACAACCTCCCTCCTCTTCAACACCTCGTTCCTCACGTCATGGGTAATTTCAAACTCCATCGATATCCCTAAAATGTTGTTGGCAGATTTATTTAAACTCTGGGATGACGCGCAGGTAACGGTCCCGGCCACAGGCCTCACTCGCGCACAAAGAGATCCAGGATGGCTTCTGCATCCCGTTTTGCCGATGCATCGACGATCCTTAAAACAACCCCCTCGCCGGGTTGGCCGTAGAGAACGGCCGAACCCGGCGGCGCGGCGATAACGAGCGGAATGACCGCAAGATCCTCCTCACCATCGACGAAGATCACGCCCGGCGGATCGCGGACCACATCATCGATAGCCGCCACGAGATCATCGGTGATCGTGCCCGGAGGGTTCCTCGCTGTGACCCTTCGTGCAGAAAGCAGGGGTGAGCAGGTGCAGGGGGTGCGCATCGTGTAGCCGTCGATGATGGCGATATCAGGAACGATCCCTGCACCGAGGAGGTTGTGAGTCACCACATCCCCGACGGCGTAGATCGCCCGACCCTCGATCCGGGGCAGGAGCTCGCTTATATCGTGGTAGAGCGTCCCGAACGGAACCTTCAGAAGATCCCGATGTGCCCCGGGAAGCCGGAGCATCAACGGACCTTCAGGGCGTATCGACCGGCCATGGTGATGTTCATCTTCTTTGCGATATCCGATCGCTCGGGATCGATGATCACCACATACCCCGCCCAGTCCTCGCTCAGGTTCGTCGTGCCGCAGATCACACAGGATCCCCCATCGACAACACGGTGACACTCGCGGCAGACCCGGACAACCTTCTTACGCACGACCATTATGCCGCCTCTTTTCCTCTCTCCTCTTCAAACTCTTCATCCAGCCAGACCGTGGTTCCAAGGCCCGATTGCCGCATGGTAAGGCCGATCTTGCTCTCCCGGGGCTCACGTTCATTGAGTGAAAGCGCGACGACCCGCGCCCGGACGCCATCACCCACGGTGATGTAGCGCTTCGAATCCTGACAGATCAGCCGGCCGTTTTTCTCGTCGTAGTTGATATACTCATCGGATATCTGGCTCACGTGGAGCATGGCATCGATCGGACCGAGACTGATGAACGCACCGAAACTCGTCGTCTCCACCACCTCGCCCTCGATCACTTCCTGGAGCGCCAGGCGAAGCACCACCGCCTCGAATCTGACGTCGTAGTAGACGGCGCCGTCGCCCGGGATCAGTTCTCCTTCACCGATATCGAGAACCTTTGTGACCGCAATGAAGATACCGATCTCCTTTGCGATGCTGCCTTCCAGCTGCTCCTGCAGCACGTTGAGGATGACCACATCAAGGTCTTCCCCGAGACGGTGGGGCGGAACCCGCACCTTATCCTCAAGTGTCATCGTATAGTACATAGTCTTTCACTTACCCTCTCATCAGGTCCAATCTCTTCCGTCCTCGCATTGAGACAACACTAATTTGCTCGCGGAGGAGGGCATTCCGGAGTTCCCGGTCGTTCGTCACCACGGTGCATTCCTCCCGCAGGGCATACTCAAGCACCCTCGCATCCACGCCTTCCGCGCTGCTCCCGCTCGGCATGACGCTCGCGCGCCGGGCCAGCGCCAGGCCCACGCGAGCGGCGACGGCATCCCGACCTCCGCCCCGGGCGAGTCCTGAGAGCTCACCGACCACCTCTTCAAGCGTGACCGGCTCAAAATCTCCGAAAATACCCAGAAGTTCATCATACAGGTCTATCCCGAACTGTACCGGCATAAGGAAAGCATTTGTGTCGAGAAGAACCCTCACTCGACCAGAACGCCCATGCCGATCAGTCGCCATCGCCCGCCGACCTGTCTACTGATGGCGATCCTTGAACCAACCTCCGCACAGACTGCCCGCTTCAGCTGGGTCTCCACCTGATTCTTCCGCGCGCTTACGACCACACCGACAGTGACAGCGGTGCCGACCGAGAGCATCAGGGGTTCCTTATGCTTGAGTGGTTCGATGATCTGCTCACTATCTGCACCGACCACACGATCCATGAGCGTAACATCAAACTTCAGCCGATCCCGGACCGGCGGCAGTTTCCCGATGCGCCCGGCGACCTGTCCGGCGAGGGCATCACTCTTCGTCAGCGCCGGATCGAGTTTCGTCGCGATACCGAGGAGGCCACCGGGCGCCGCCTCAGTCACCTTGATCTTTCCGGCGTTGATCGATGTGATCTTTGTTGTGACCGGCTCCCACTTCATCCGGTTCTCGATCTGAACCTGCCGGCCGGGCCGGATCTCGATCTCATCACCCTCCTGAAGGACTCCCCGGATGAGCGAGCCCCCTATGACGCCACCCTTCACGTCTCTCCAGCTACCGCCGGGCTTGTTGATATCAAACGACCGGGCGACGAGTAGCATCGGGTCGATCTCCGGGTCGCGGGCAGGCTCCGGGATGACCTCATCAAGGGTCTGGATCAGGGCACCGATATTGACCCCCCTCTGCGCCGATGTGGGGATGATAGGTGCGTTTTCAGCGATGGTTCCCTTGATGAACCGCTTTATCTGTTTATAGTGTTCCAGTGCTTCGGCCTGGGTGACCACATCGATCTTGTTCTGGACGATGACGATCTTGTCGATCCCGACCAGCTCAAGCGCCATCAGGTGCTCCTTGGTCTGAGGCTGAGGGCAGGACTCGTTGGCGGCGATAACGAGCATCGCTCCATCCATCAGTGCCGAGCCGGAGAGCATCGTCGCCATCAGTGTCTCGTGGCCCGGGGCATCGACGAATGAGACCGTCCGGAACGGGACCGCGCGGCCTCCGCAGACCGGACATTCGGCCCGGGATGTGTATGCCCCGGCCCCCTCGCACTTTTCACATTTATAGAACGTCGCATCTGCGTAGCCGAGCCGGATGGAGATGCCGCGCTTGATCTCCTCACTGTGCCTGTCCGTCCAGGTACCGGTCAGCGCGCTGACCAGGGTGGTCTTGCCGTGATCGACATGACCTACGAGCCCAATATTGACACCGGGAATGAGTGCATCTCGCAAAAGTTTTCGAACCTCCTTATCCAATATATAGTGACACTACTTATACATAATCAGTAGGGATTCCATCTCCACTCCCTGCCGGGCATGCCTGTAGCATCCATTGACTGCCCATTTTCTCCCATACCTGTTGCATACGAAGTATGAAAAACACCATGGGTAATTAGCGAAAATTTATACCCTATAAATATAGATATGAAAAACGATCACAAAATGTCAAACGATACCGAACTTTCACGTATCGGGATCTCTCTACCCAAGAATCTTCTTGATAAATTCGATGAGATCCTGAGCCTCCGGGGGTATTCTTCCCGTTCAGAAGGGATACGGGACTCAATACGGAGCTACATCACGTACTACCAGTGGATCTCAGATGTCAAAGGAGAGCGTCAGGGCGTCATCACGATGGTCTATGACCACGACCAGCGCGGACTCCTTGAGACACTCACCGAGATCCAGCACGAATATGCCAATATCATCCAGGCATCCCTTCACTCACACGTCACCCACAGCAGGTGCCTTGAGGTGATCCTGCTCCGTGGAGATGGAGCGGTGCTGAAGGATATAACGGAGCGATTGATGTCGCAGAAGGGTGTCGAGGCGGTGAAGCTCACCACCATACCGATCGGGGAGTGAATTACCCCGCGAGTGCGGATGGGGATCTCCCGATCCATGCTCGCGAGCTAACCCCCGCCTTCACAACTCTGGTCGACCCCCTTCTCCCAGACATCTTTCAGCTGTTGCTGGAGTTCTTCCTCTTCCTTGATGAAATCCCTGAGGTAACTCTCGGGACTCCGCTCAACCTTCTCTACAGTCCTGTCCACGCGGTCGACGCTGACGAGCTCATCCAACCGGTAGTAGAGACCGGTGCTATCGAGCTCGGCATACCGCCGGCCATCGATCTCCTCGACCTGCAGAACCTTCCCGGTCGTGCCGGTACGGGGATACCGGACGACTGCGCCTACTGCCACGTCATCCGTGTTCATACATGGTTAGGGTACACCTGCCACACTATTAAGGTATCACCTCCAAGATATCCTGGATGGCAATCACGATTCGTCCGGTAGAGAAACAGTACTTCGACGGGACACACCGTTCCCGGTCTCCCGAGGAGACGTATGCTGCCGTTGAGCCGTTGATGGCAGAGATCGGTGTATCCGAGATCATCGATGTCACCCCCCTGGATCGTCTCGGGATCCCGGTCTTCTCGGCGGTCCGCCCGGGAGCGGCCCGGGGAGCGTCCCGAGTCCACGCAGGAAAGGGAAAGGAGCCCATCCACGCCCGCGTATCGGCCATGATGGAGGCACTTGAGCGGTACTGCGCCGAGTACCAGGGTGACCGGATGGAGTATGCGACTTACGAGGAGATCGGCCCGGTGCGAGCCGTACACCCGGAAGACCTGATTATACCACGGAAACTCGAGCAGGGGGAGAAACTCCACTGGACGCCGGGGTGGGATATCCTGAACGAGGAGGAGGTCTATGTCCCGAGTAACGCCGTCTTCCACCCTTACGACTCGCTCGGCATGGCCATGCCGCTCTTCCGGAGCGACTCAAACGGACTTGCATCAGGGAATGTCATGGAGGAGGCGATCCTGCACGCACTCTTCGAGGTGATCGAGCGGGACGCGCTCAGCATCGCAGAGCAGAAGCGTGACATGGGCCGGCGACTCTCCATCACAAATGATTGCCCCGCGCGACAGATCCTCGACCGATTCCGGGAGAACGGGATCGATATCCACCTCTGGCTTCTCGATGGAAAAACCCCCATCCCCACCGTTGCTGCCGCCGCAGATGATACCGTCACAAAGGATCCGGCGATGATCGTCATCGGGTCGGGAACACATACATCCCCGGATATCGCGGCGCTCCGTGCCCTGACCGAGGTCGCCCAGAGCCGGGGGAGCTACCTCCAGGGTGGCCGAAGCGATTCCCGGCGGGAGATGGTCCTCAGGAAGGCGGGATACGAGCGGCTGAAGCGGATCAACCGGATGTGGTTTGCAGATGCAGAGACCGTCGATAGCAGGGATATCCCCGATATGAGCACCGACCGGTTCGATCTCGACATACAGCGGACGCTCCAGGAGGTCAGCCAGCACACCGATCGGGTATGCGTCTGCGACCTCTCACGAACCTCTATCCCGGTGGTGCGCGTCGTCGCCCCCGGGTTTGAGGTCTCGTACATGGATCCGGACCGGCGGCACCCTGCGCAGGGGTGAAGAGAGCCGGGCACCCCATGACGGTCACGCGCGATTGACCCCTCGCCTCCTTCACGCGACGATAAACTCCAGGGAGAGCAGGCCAGCAACTCCCCGGAACTCATCGGCCCGGGAAGAGATCCTCTCTCAGCAGAACTCGACTTTTTTCAGGATCTCCACAACCCTCTCCGTGCTCCGGTGTGGGATCTGCTCGTTTGCGACGGTAAACCTCCCGCCCCGCAGAGCGGCGAATATCGCCTCGATCGCCTTCCCATGTGACGGGCCGTATCCGCCCTCAAGCGTCAGCGCGAGGGGCATATCCGTGCCATCGATCAGCATCCGGGTGAGAACACCGTAGTCTTCAGGATTGAGGTTCATCTGCCCACGTTCATCGTCGGCGAGGGCGTCCTGCCCTGCCGATATGATCAGGACGTCGGGTTGGAACCGGACCAATGCCGGGATGAATACCTCGTCAAAGACGAGGCGGTAGTCAGCGATGGTGGAGCCCACCGCAAGGGGGGCGTTGAGTGTGTAGCCCCGGCCGGCGCCGGTACCGATCTCGTCCACCCACCCGGTCTTCG
Organism: Methanomicrobiales archaeon; assembly: GCA_012510295.1. Classification (GTDB taxonomy): domain Archaea; phylum Halobacteriota; class Methanomicrobia; order Methanomicrobiales; family Methanoculleaceae; genus Methanoculleus. The sequence continues at coordinate 8,999 of JAAZID010000062.1, forward strand.
GGAAACTATCCTCC
>JAAZID010000406.1 GCA_012510295.1 Methanomicrobiales archaeon
GCATCGACGTAGAAGTAGAGAGCCGGCTTTCCCCTGCAAAACTCCTTGATCAGTTCGGTCTTGCCGATCCGCCGCCTGCCGGTGACTACCAGGAACGAGGGAGCCCGGGTGTAGAGGTGCTCCATAAGCTGGAGCTCCCGTTCCCTGCCGTAGAACTTCATAATGATTATATTTATAATTATTATAGATATAATCATTACCTCGGCACTCGAAATGTTTCTGCCGGGAAGGATAACCCCCTCTGGCTTCCCTGTGGATCAATTTTTCACTCTTGCACCACGTTTGCACCAGAATTTGGAAATTGTGTAAATGAGAAATTCGCTTGATCCAGCGGGGATTCTTGTATTAATGAGATATATATAGAAATATGTACTGATATTTGCACTTTTACACCACTTTTTGGGAGCGGAGAGCCGGCTTGATAGAGCAGGTGATGTCTCCGTGTGTCCATGAAACCTGTGGTGGTGCAAAGGCACCCCTGATCCTGAAGTATCTGCGCTTGATCGCTTGATAGGGGTCTTATCGGGGTTTTTTCTGGTGTAAAGATAGGTGCAAGGGAGTGTAAACGAGTGCAAATGTGTAAACGTGGAGGCCCGTCCTGATACCAGGTCTCTTCTCAATGGCCGGCACCCGTTCATCCTCAGCGCCGTTCGAATACGTTTTTTTGCACCCGGCAAAGTCGATCCGCCGGGAGCCTGCGGGAGGTAACGGCTCCCGGCGGCGAGTGCCAGAGCCTTTTCCCCCTGCTATGTCGGCAAGGGTTCACAGAGATCGATCACCCTGTAGACGCGATACTCTTCAGGTTCTGCCGGCCGTTAGTCAGGAACAGAAGAAAAAATGGCGGTGGTGGTCAGCGCCGTTGGAGGAGGAGATACCCTGCCGCGATGATCACAATCCCCCCGAGAACCGTGGCGATGAGGGCCAGGGGTAGATCCCCGGCGGTTGCTGCGTCCGGTTCACCCTGAGCGGTCTCCTGGCCCACTGTGGTTGCCGGCACCCCGATCCCGGCCGGTGTGATAGTCTCCGCCGGTGCGAAAGTCCCCGCTCCGGTGACATCCGGGGTCGGGGTGACGTCTGAGGTGGGCATGACGGAGGCACCACCGCCGCTCGCTGGCGCAGGTTTCGGCACCACGCCGAGGAGGGCGAACTTCGAGAAGTGGTCCGTCTCGCCCCAGGCGAAGTTCGCGTCGGTATCGACGCCGCCGGGGAGCGCCACCCAGGTGCTGTTCGCCGGACTCCACCAGTAGACCCGGATGGAAGCCTCATCGATCCCGACGACATCCGCGTCCGTGTAGTAGAGTGTCACGCGCACCCTCTGGATGTTGTCGTTTGTGATGGTGCTCGTGATCTCGGCAAACCTGCCGAGCCCCCTGTTGCCCGGCGGTATGGGTTGGTCACCAGGGGGCTCCGTGAAGAGCGTGAAGATGAGCGTCTCGCCCTGATGGTCTCCCGTCGTCGTCAGGACCACCGAGGCGTTGCCGGCATCGATCGTGACAGGCGCGCCGGCCGTGGTGTTGACTGGCCGGGTCGTGCTCTCCTCCGGGCGCCCCTTCGGGAGGTCCGCGCTCGCGGTGAGCACCAGTTCCGTGAAGCCACCGCTCTCGTAGGTGGCCGACTCCTCTGCCCGGACACCGTCGATGTAGAAGACGATAGCATCGCCCGGAGATATCCCCGGATCCCAGACGGCAAATTTAACAGCATCTCCGTCCTGGGGGCCGGCCCCATACTCCCCGGCCGTGGTTACGGTGGTCGTTCCGGCGGGGATCCCCGCGACTGATGCAACGACGATCGATCCCACCCGGGCGCCTGAACCGTCTGCATCATGGATCTCTCCGTAGAAGACGTGCGGGATCGTCGACGGGACGCTCTCGTCTGCGAGTACCGGGACGGCAAGGAGGCTGACTGCGATGAGGATGGCAGCTATGGTCCATCTCATGGTCGTCCCTCACAGGCCCATCCGGGCATGGGGAGGGGGGTGGTGGAGAACCCGGCGAGTTCGTCGGGGTTCTCCATGTAGA